>JAESRW010000158.1 GCA_016764395.1 Flavobacteriales bacterium | reverse complement strand
TATTTTCTCCTATCGACAACGGTACACCCCTGGTACATCACAACCTTAGTGGCCCTGTCGGCCTTCACAAAATACCAATACGCCAGTTTATGGTCGTTTTTGGTCCTTTTATCTTATGCAGCCTATGCGGCCCAACCTTTTCAAGAGAACTTCTACTTGCTCGGTTTGGAATACCTCCTTTTAGCAGGATTTATCGCTTACGAGCTGTGGCGTAAAAGGGACAGAACTGAAGTCTAGCTTGGAGAAAGCTTAATCCAAGTAGCCATTAACCCCTATTTTTCTTGCTGCTTTGTTGCAAGTTCAATACTGCTAGCTAAGAATTGCCACTAGCAGCAACCGCCACCATCATAAAAGTAAGTGGAATCAGAGAGGTGAATGTCCTGATTAGATAATAGTGATAACGCATGAGCCGTTTTATCACATACCGACATCGGTTGATTTTGCATCAGCACATGTCCTTTTTTATCATCAAAATACTCTTCACCTCCATAATAAATGGCCGTTTTACCGGTAAAAACACAAGGTCCATCATCAGGCATAGGATCTTTTATCGCACATACCTCAACGCTTTCAATAACCAATACTTTGTCCGTGTCATAATGTGCAGGGTCCAATATACGATAGGGCCTCTTTGCTCTTATTTCCACGGTACCAAAACCAACATCAGTGATCATTTTAATATAGTCTTGCAATGGAATGGCACCGCTGAGACACAGTGCCCTTAGCTTCTCGTCCTCCTTCAAATTTTCGGGCATTGCCTGCTGGCAAATAGGATCAGAGAGCACCAAACGGCCATGTGGCCTTAGTACGCGATACATTTCTTTTAAGGCCAATTCCAGATCTGCCCTGGTAAAGATATTGAACAAGCAATTTTGTGCTGCTACATCTATTGATTCATCTTCCAATGGCAATCTTAGTGCATCCCCTCTGACAAGATCTATATAATCAGCATTAAACCAGGAATTGCTAAGCTCCGCTTCTTTAAGATTTGATGTGCTGGCTTCGAGCATTTCATCAACGGGGTCAACACCAATTACAGCGCCCTTTCTGCGGCTGAAGTAAGAGAATTGGAGCAACTCCATTCCTCCGCCTACCCCGACATAGAGTATGCTAGGATTGTTAATAAGGTCCCGTGGATGCACAGTGCTTCCGCAACCGTAGTTCATTTGTAGCATCCTGGAAGGGATTTCCAGTTCGGGCAATTGCCAAACTGGAGTGGTTGTGCAACAGAGTCCTTCTTGAGGAACCAGTGCAGCTTCTTTGTAAACGTTTTTTGTTGTTTCTAAATATGACATCTCTCTATTTTTATGCTGTTACCATATCCGATTGAATGGCAGATTGTGACTTATTYTTTATGCTTTTAGACTGGACGATTGAAGAGAAAAAGACATATCCGAACCCAAATGTTAACATCACATGAAAAGGCATTAAACCAAAATCACCGTTGTGGAACCCTAATGCGATACCGCCTATAAAGTAGAGCATTAATAAACCTTCAATGATTGTTAGCACACTAATTTTAGGAGCTAAGTACTTATTGTCGTTCCATTCATCCGATTTGTTGACCAGGCTCATCTTCGGTGTTCTGATAAATTGAGATTTAATCCCCATATAACCTTCAAACACCGCGATGGTATTGTGAAGTGATATACCCATTGAAACCGCTAGAAACAACGGAAAAGTGCAGATAAACTCAAGGGTTGATCTGGTTGTTTTGGGCGTATTCCTGAAAAACGAAACGGCGTAGAACCAAGTTAAGATCATCAGGCTGACCAAAAAGATTGACCCAAGCTGATACAACCACTCCAAATCAGGCGCCATTCTTTTAACGAACAACAAAGGTATGCTGAGAATGGCGGTGAACGAAATACACACAAACAAAAAGCTATTCATCAGATGAAATACAGAATGCACCTTGGTGGAAAGGCTGATTTCAGAAGAGCGTAACACCTTTCTTAAATTCTTTTTAGCACACTCCGCCGCACCTTTGGTCCATCGGAATTGTTGKGTCTTTAGCGCATCAATAACAGGCGGCAATTCTGCGGGTGAACTTACATTTTCCAGGTACTTAAATCTCCAGCCACCAAGTTGTGCCCGATAACTCAGATCCAGATCCTCGGTTAGTGTATCGGCCGACCAGCCCCCCGCTTCATCAATACATTTTCTTCTCCATACCCCAGCTGTTCCATTGAAGTTGATGAAGTGGCCCCCTGCATTTCTACCAGTTTGCTCAACCGAAAAATGTGCATCTAACCCAAATGCCTGTAAGCGTGTTAGCAAGGAATACTCYCGGTTCAAATGCTCCCACTTGGTTTGCACTACACCAATTCCATCATCCTGAAAATGAGGAATTGTCAATTGCAGAAAATCCGGGTTGGGGATAAAATCTGCGTCGAATATTGCTATAAACTCACCCTTGGCAGYATTGAGGCCTTCATCTAAAGCTCCCGCTTTAAATCCTTTTCTATCTGTTCTGTGAATATGTGATATATCTATTCCCTGATTGCTCAGYTTTTCAACCAACTTCGCAGCAATCAATACTGTTTCATCCGTTGAATCATCCAGCACCTGAATTTCCAACTTATCACTTGGATATTTAATTGCCGCAACCGTTTCAATTAAGCGTTCTACCACGTACTTTTCATTGAAGATGGGCAGTTGGATGGTCACCTTAGGAAATTCCGCCAATTCCATGGGTGATTCAGCGTTCTTAGACGCTCTTCGATGAAAACGTCGATAGTTAATGATCAAAGCAGCTTGAACAAAACTGTATAAGAGGATGAAGGTTAGCAAACTGCCGTAAACCGTTACTAAAATAATTGCTAATATCTCCATAAACTCTACCTGTACTTGGCAATCGTGGTTAAAATCTTATAACCAGCTCCAATTGTTCCCTTAATAGTACCGCTTATTTTAGACTTTCCTATTCGCTTTCTGTAGCTGACCGGAACTTCTGTATAACTTAAATTTTGCTTTGCGGCTTTGATTTGCATTTCAACGGTCCAACCATAGGTGGTATCAACCATATTAAGCGCTACTAAACTATCAAATTTAATCGCGCGAAATGGTCCAAGGTCAGTGAAGCTGGCTCCATACAACCAACGCATCAGAGACGTGGCGAGCCAGTTACCAAAAATCTGTTGCGGTGTCATTGACCCGGACGCTCTTTCACCCAATGCTCTTGAACCAATTACCATATCAACACCTGCTTCTTTTATAGGTTTAATCAATGTAACCATTTCTTCGGGGTAATCCGAGTAATCTCCATCTATAAAAACCACAATATCCGGCTTTTCTTGGGAGTTGCGTAGGTAATTAATTCCTCTGAGACAAGCATGTCCATATCCACTTTTAGGTTCTTCTAAGACGGTAGTGCGGTGTTTTCTGGCTTCATTAATGGTGTTGTCATCGGATCCGTTATCCACAACAATCACCTCATTAACATGGTCCCAAGGAATATCGCTCAGTACCTTTCCTATGGATTGCTCTTCGTTAACAGCAGGTATAATTACCGCAATTTTCACCTTCGTCCCTTATACCAGCTACCGTAACAACCTTGCATTTTCATCGAAATTAGAAACATATGTTTAATCCTTTTGTCAGCCCATTGACATAGGAATAAAAATAATCAATTATATATCTCAACGCTAGGATAAAATGCCGCCCAAGAGAACCAATAACCCATATAGGAAGGCGGGAATTTAAGCTGTTCACCCATTCTAGGGCCGGAAACTGCATTGCCCATGACATCCCATCGGCTTCCGCTCCCATCCTTCATCACGATAGGCAGACTATCCTGGATGGGTTCAAAAATCAAAGTCGTTCCATTGCTGGTTACCCTGGTCATAATCATAATGAAGTTATCTTTTTCACTTCCTACGCAAACCAGGGGTGTACCATTGATATTATCATTGATCGTAGTGATGCTATCAGCAAACGACCCAAAGCGATAAACCCGGGCATTCCCTCCTGAAATCACCCCTGCAACGCGTTCTTTCTTAGGCAGTCGCGTATCGCTATTGGTGATAGAAAACAGCAAATTGTTATTTGTTTTATAGCTGCCATAAGGATAGTTTTCATAATTTCTGTTAAATCCGGTATTGGTTGAAACAACCGTAGTTTGTGGATACATCGCTTGCCACGTTTTCCATGTCGTTTCCAACGACTTATTAACCTGTACCGCTTTTCCGGCTTTATCCCCATTAACAGATTTCAATAACATTTGTGACCAGTTGCTGTCCGAATTGCGGTCAAAAGGTATAATGTTGGAATTGTACAAGAGGCCAGAGACCCCAAAGGTGGTTGTTACCCCGTCTATTTTCCTGTTCCACGACATTCCAGTACCGGTAAGAGGGCAATACACGATACTGTATTTATCCGTGCCTATACCATCATTGATGATTTCATGCCAATCGAGGATCGGATGTGGGTAAGCGCGCACAACATTGCCGATTTTAACCCCTATTACCAGATCGTCATCAGCCAGGTATGAAATACTTGATGCAGTTACCAATTGTGGGCTGTCAACTGATGGTATGCCATCCTTTCCCGGACCTCCATCTTTGATTTCTTCGCGTGGAATCAACCAATCTTCTTTCAGTACCTTATCCTTCTTTTTGCAGGCTAACAATGTTAAAGCAATCCCCAAAATCAAGACCACGTTTTGGACCATTGTGCTGTATTTCAATTTAGGCATTCTCATGTTTTTTTATTTTTTTAGTTTATTCCTAGTTCGCATTTTATAGGCTATCCCAGTTCCGTAAACAAATCCGGCTGGATAATTTTTGCCTGACAGTGTATATTTTATAGTGAGATCAAAAGCCCAGTTGGGATTAATTTCCCAATAAATTCCAGGTGTCAGATATAGTATCCTTCTTTCTGAATCGGATAGCTGCAATTCAGAATTTGCGAAGGATGCTGTGAATTCCTGCCCCCAAAACCCCGCAACACCCATCTTGGCCCACAAACCAGCATATACATTGTATCCGACTTCTGCATTCAGATGAATCTCATCGCCGGGGTCCAAATTGGACGTTTCTGGGTTAGGTGCAAACCTCACTTTATATCCAAGATCCACATTGACATATCCTTTAATCGGATAGAGAGACTTCCCAAATTGATTCACTACCTGAATGTCCCACTGCCCATCCCCTACCGGCACAACTTCCGCGTCCTTATTAAAAAAACCCGTGGGTGCTTTCGAATTAATTTTCAACGTATACACGAACGGCTTCATAAAGAAATTATACCTGGCACCAAAGACCAAATCCCCTACCGCCTTTGTCCTTGCCCTGTTTGGGTCAACCTCATCTATAAATGAAATATTATAATAGGGTATCTGCGCCAACACTTCGAGTTTGTCCGTTATCCCATAATTCAGATTGAGAAAACCGGCATATGATTCCAGCCTACCACTAAACAAGTACGTTGTATGCTGCCCATTCAGACATTCTGCATCTCCACAAAATATTCTGCTGGAAGCATAACGATAGCTGGTTTGCTGCGTAAAAAAAGATAGCTTTACTACCAACGTGTCATTATGAAGGGTCCACGCCCCAGCTGACACGTTTAAGCACCCCAAGGCACAAACCACAAATAAAAACAGACCTTTCATAAATTACAGAACGCTTATTAACAAAATTAACTCTAGAACATGGTGAACTATGTCTGAGAAGTGACAGTCCAGTCATTTAATTAACACACTGGAAGCCAGAACACCCCCCTATCTACTGAGTGGAGTTGACTTGAACCTTCTGCTACAATTGTCATAACAGCGACAGTGTTCTGCGCGCACTCCGAATATTTTTGCATCAGTGATGAAAACAAGATTTAGAATACTTTTAGGTATACTCTTACTAACTTTTGGTGAGGTAGGTGCACAAGACGAAGATGACCGTTCGAATTTAACGAAGTATACTCCATCCTTATTGCTTTCCAAGGGTCAAACGGAGGTCAAGGTTTTCAACAACCTGTATACCCAGACCTCCTTCTACGACAGCGAGACAAAGAAGCAAGAATTGGATGAGAGAGGCACGTATTTCACGGCCATCAACCAAGTTTTATATGGGATCAGTCCCAGGGTGAATATTGGTTATATGCTATTTTTTCGATCGGTTAGATTAGATGATGCCAAATCAAACCCGTTGTCTATTTTTCGATTTGAGAAAGATTTAAGCTCCAGAACTGCCGTTAGCTTCGCTGGCCCAACAGTACGTGTTTCGCCATTTGCCAACAACAAACATTTTTCATTTCAGAGCACCTTCTTATTTCCCCTGGTGAGTGATCAGGAGGGAGCCAAAAGTGGTGGA
Source organism: Flavobacteriales bacterium (assembly GCA_016764395.1). GTDB lineage: Bacteria > Bacteroidota > Bacteroidia > NORP154 > NORP154. The sequence goes on along the minus strand of JAESRW010000158.1, from coordinate 33,693 downwards.
CCATTTCTAGATTTTGATAAGCACTACTGGTGGACCCAATTCTTCTATGATAAGGTCTTGGCGAATAACTTCGTGCTTTTTTTGGAGGCTGATTTAATTGTGCGCATCGATAAATCTGAACCATTCAAGCAATCTTTCATCTATAACCCTTTGAAAGTTTTCTTTGGAAGGTTTATGGGAAGGAATTGGGGCATTTATGTGATGACAGAGTGGACTCCTTTCTGGGGCGATAAGGACCTACTCGCCGCTTACTATGTTCAAGCGGGAAGTGGTGTTAAGGTGCAAGTCTCAAAGAAATTGGAGTTGGAAGCCGCCTACACCTTGTTTCCATCTGGCAAAAATACAGGAGCGGGACAGACCTATAATTTGGGCCTGAGATTTTTATGGTAACAATTGGAAGCGTTTCAAGCTAGCTAAGTATCATTTTCTCTTGATTCCATCTGGCCTCCATCAGCACCGTTCTATCCGTAAGAATTGGTGTATTTCAAGACAACTTCGAACCTCGATTCCCGTTTAATTTAGTGAGGAAAAATATCAACTAAAAAATCGGAAGTTGACAAGTCATTCTATCTGATCAGTGTTGGTTTGTATTCAATTTCGGCAGATTGGTAAACTGATTTAAATGAAGAAAAGCACCCTCCTATGGACAATCGTTATAGCAGCGTTTTTAACGCAAGGATGTTTTATTGTTAAGGTCCCGGTAAAGACGGTTAAAACAGCCGTTAAAATAGTGGCGGCCCCAATCAAGGCCGTGACCCCTAGCAAGAAGAAACAAGAGAAGAAACAGAGAAAAAAAGAGCGGAAAGAACAAAAGAAAAACAAACGTTGAGTTGCCAATGATATCATTACAGACCAATGGCTTAATAAGTTATTTCCACTGTTATTCATCTTAACATAGTACTTAGATGTATGCTCAAAGACAAAAAAACATACAGAAATTTCGTTATTTGAATTTAGAAAAAGGGGAGTTCCTTTCATTCTTTCAAGAACTGATTAAGATGGCGGTTGAGGAGCCAAATCATCGATCAGAAATAATCACAACCTCAGGGATTTAGTGCCTTGGTTGATCATGTCAACAGAAGTTATATTTAGTGCAAAAGCGATAAAGGTCAATCACCATTTCAGGAAACTGATGGATATTGAATTTTGGACCACCAGGTTAAACTTATCGTGTGTAACCTCCTCTCTATGAATCAAAACAGGAAGACACTTTCCAATGTATGCCAACAGATTATAATGCGAGGTGTTATTAACTGATGAAAACAGGAAAAAATATTGATTTGATCCAAAGGCACCTTGATGTGGCTATTGCCCAGAGTGAGTTCAAGAGGATAAAGCTCTTTTTAGGTATCCTGATTTTAGGATTCTTATTGATGTGCTTCAATTTGTTTGTTGTGAAAAACACGACGGTTTTTTTCACCAACTCCTTTACGAAATACTCAATTGTCGCCTGGTTCCTTGTATTTATCGCTTACGAAGCTTTAGCAGCAGTAATGGCTAACCGTTTTTTAAAGAAAAAGATAGTCGTTCCCATCTGGTTAAAAGTTGCCAACGTCGTTTTTGAAGCAGCTATGCCTAGCTTTTTATTGATCCTACTCTGTTCCTTGGAATTTTCTGCCATTTTCCTTGATTCACCACTACTGTTCTTCTACCTGATCATTATTGTCACATCTTCCTTACATCTTGATGTAAAATTGACCTTAGCAACAGGACTTGTTTCATCAATTGGCTACCTGGTAGTCACCGTTTGGGCTATTAGTTCCTTCGATGCGGAGCAGCAAGAACTGAACTTTCCCATGATTCTATATGTGGCTCGCGGCATATTTATGCTCTTCATAAGTATGGCGGCCGTTTTTGTTGCGCAAGAGTTTAAAAATAGAGAAGTGAACATGTTTGGGCTCTTAACCGATAAAAGGCAAATTCAAAGCTTGCTCACGCAACAGGTTTCTTTAGAAGTAGCGGACACTATTATATCTGATAACTTCAGCTCTAAGAAGCACGCAGTAACCATTTTGTTCCTTGATGTTAGAGATTTTTCTGCATTCACTGAAGGCCACAGCCCAACCGAGGTGAATGCTTTTCAAAACGATTTATTGGGGCCCATGATTTCAATTGTCAGACAAAACGGAGGATTTGTGAATCAGATAATGGGAGATGGTATTATGGCCACATTCGGTGTCCGTGAGACGGATCTCGATCATTCGGCAAATGCGCTCAATGCGTCCATTCTTATGTTGAAGAAAGTAGATCAACTGGTCCTTAAAAATACCCTACCCGCCACAAAAATTGGAATTGGCATTCACCGAGGTGATGTAATCCTGGGCAATATCGGAAATCAGTTTAGAAAACAGTTTTCTGTTAGCGGTAATACGGTGAACATTGCCGCGAGACTCGAACAGCTCAATAAAGTGTACCAGTCCGAATTGATTATCTCCGAAGCGGTGTTGGAGCACGTTGAAGCAAACAATGTGGAATTCGTGGAGTTGGGAGAGGTTCAAATAAGAAATATTGAGAAAAGGATTGTGCTATACAAATTGCATCGGCATCAATCTCAATGAGGTTTTAGCAATCCTACCTTTTCTTTTTCCATTCATTGCTTAAGGCTATACCAATAGCTGGTGATCTCAGCACTGCATTTCCCCAATATCCTCCTGAAACGTACAACCATAAGATCAGTTGTGGTTTAATTTTATAGCCCAACTTTAAGTTATAAGTGAGGTACTCCGTATTGTTAGCATACAATCCGGTTTGCAGGGAGCTCCCATCATTATGGTCTCCATTGTGCATCGATAAAAGTGCTTCATGCCCTATAATTAGAAACAGTTGCTCCTTGAGAAGAATTCCTATTTCAAATCGATTGATGAATTGATCACTGTAGGTATCCCCTCTAAAATTGTAGCCTAATTTGAATGAATAAAATAAGTTTTTTCGGGTGTACCCTACGTTCACATAGGGTGCTACTCCAAAAGTATCATAACCCGTTCTTAAACCAGTCGAACTCAGGAACGTGGCAGATGGTAAATCATAGTGGAGCTGGATGCTCAGCACAAGCGGTTTATTTTGCCTCAATCCATAACTCACGCTTATTCCAATATTTCCAAATGCAGATAAAGAACCTTTGCGTATTGCAACATTCAATGGCGTATCTAAACGCAATGCACCATGTGTTTGTAAGGCCCTAAAGGGAATATTGGCAATGAATGTAAGCTCATTGGTCAATCCGTATTCCGCGTAAGCAGCAAAGGTGTAATCTTGAACACGATAAGGAAGCTGAACAACCGGGCCTTTATTATTATAAATGCGGTGACCATCTATGTAGTTGTACCCGAACTGCACGTAACCACTCCTCGCTTTTCTGGTCCAAGCCTGTCCAAATAAGCCTGAGGTAAAACACGATAGGGCCAGGAGCAGTATGTATATTCTGGGATGGATAAGCTATAATTTAAAGGCGTGTCCGGCGAAGTTAGCACAGTTGAAATTGATACTATACAAATGGTCATCAGTCAAGGTCAAAAGCCATTTACTAAATTAAAGGCAGATTGGGGCTCGTCTTTAATCATTTCTCTTGCAATAAAGCCACCTTGGTAGTGTAGTTGACAAAAGCGCTATTGGTTTACAACATTGCTCCTCAGACAGCAATTTTTTTCAGAACCAACTGTTTTTATATTGAAGGGGATATATTCAGACGCGCATTGGAAAATAATAGACCATCCTGGGTGTTATTGCTATTAACCGTATTGATTCTATACGGCAATTCTGCTGAACTTAAAGCCCAAAATGAAAGTAAAAAACAAAGGAGTTTTACTTTCAGCTTAGCTTCCTCGGCCAATGTTTCCTTTACCGGTTTATATGGCACAGCCGGTGTGCATGTCAACAAGGACAACTTTTCTGTTTACCTGGGCCCTAAACTGGCCATTCGGGAATCATACCTCCCTACCAGAGGCCCCTGGGGAATTGTAACAAGCCYTTTTTATACGCCTTCGGATAATCATAAAAAACTCAAGAGCCTGATCAATCTGGAATACCAGGCTCTTTTCCTTAAGCCCTTTTGTCCAGAGGGATGTGCAACTTCATTAAATGTTGTTCATGAGTACGCCATTGGTTATGGGTATCAGATACAAATTGCCGAGAGATTTTCGATATTCAATTCCATCCTTCTGGGCCGGTATTCACAGGTTTTTTACAACGAAGAATTTAAGCAACGCACTTTTCAATCTGGTTTCAATACGGTCGTGAAGTTCGGGGTTGTTGTTGACATACGAAGGGGGACAAAGCACGATGCAGAAGCACATTAAATCATATTGGGTTCTTATACTCATCATTTTATCACTCAGTGCGTGTGAAAAAATTGAGCTCRATAAGATCGACAATCTAGTAGGCAGAATACGGGTCATCGGACATGGAGGTGCTGGTTTTCAGTCATTTGTTAACCCATATCCCACCAATAGCTGGCTTTCTATTAAAAATGCCATTGAGCACCTGAATGCAGATGGCGTGGAAGTGGACATCCAGATTAGCAAAGACGGTGTGCTGGTACTTTACCACGATGACAGGCTCGAGAGTTTAACCAATTGCATAGGATGCGTTTCCGACAAAAGCTACGCAACACTCACCCAATGTGAATACAACCGGAACTTTAACAACAACATTTTTTTAAGCGAAAAAATTCTTTCACTGGATGCGTTACTCAAGAGGTATGCTGCGTTCGACCCGCATCCTTATATTTATTTAGATGTCAAGACAAAGTATGTGTGTGGAGCGAATGCCCCTTTTACACTGGATTCATTCGCAATAAAAATTCTGGACGGGATCAATAAATACAATGCCTGGGACTGGGTGGTGGTTGAAAGCGGATCTATTGAACTCTTAAAAATACTGAGAGCAGCGAATTCACAGGTAACATTGATGCTTGACACAGATGACATTGAGGGCAATATAACGTTGATGAGAAAGGAGAAGATGAACGGGTTTGTTATACTCAACAGCAACGTGACCAAGCAGGAAATAGCAGAAGCGCACCGAAATAAATTGGAAGTCCATCTTTTTGGCGTCAAAATCAGATCAGGTACAAAAGAGGCGATTGACAAATATCCGGACGGTATTCAAACGGATAATCTTGTGCTCCTACAGGAATTTCTACGGGAGTAGTTCAGGCAACCATTCGCGACTTTAGCCTTCCGAAGAGCTCCAATAGTCACGCTCCTCTTCACATTAAAAAGAGAGCCGAACGCCCAGGGCAATGCTCAGAATACTGTGAAATCCTATTTTGTGATTTTGAACAAAATTGACCAGATCAATATCAACAATGCTGATTTCATCATAGAAGCCGATTGATTTAATATACCCAGGATAATCTTTTCGGATTTGCTTCGTAATGCTCGACTCAAAGGTAAGTGCAGTCCTGATAGATGTCGCAAATCCATAATAACTAAAATCATAAGGTAAACTCCTTGTGGTGGTGAAGAGATTGTCGCTGGTGCTGTATGAGACAAAGAATCCAACTCCCAACGGACGCAGCAAATAATCACCCTTCAGCTCTTTTTGCATTGGGAAGTACGAATTTTTGACTGTAAATATATACATAGGCTGCTTGCTGTATATTTTGGGAAGATACCCAGCGAAGATTTCCAGGGTAAGCTTTGGCGCATATTGGTAGCCTACTCCAATAGATCCTACACCGATGTTTCCGGCAAACTGTAGCTTTCCGTAATCAGGAACTATCCAATGATGGGATTTCACTGCTGCCGAATCACTGTCAATAGGTGCTCCGGTAACGACCTGTCCAAGTGTAGCTAGTAGGAGCATTACAGCAATTCGCTTCAAGCGGTAAATCATCTGAATATTTCTGCTTTTAGTAGGCCTGTCTGGGCCACCAGTACCTATAGGCTCACTCATGATTATTTTCCTTTGCGTTATTCTTTAGATCCTGTTTGGTTTATCAAGTGCCCCTCCCCGATCAATACCAGATTAACTCATGTGAACTGCCATCCTGGAAGATCTTAAGGAACACATAATTCTCATCTCTTACATTATCAACACATAGGTAGGGCACATCGGCCCCAAACAAATAACCTGCTTTGTATCTATGACCGTGGCCATGTATAGAAAGCTTTACCTGATTATTCTTGATTATTTCGTGATACTGCTCTGCATTTACAACTCCAAATTCCTCATGCATGGGCCCTACATGGGCAATTACGTAGGTATCTTGAAACCCGGCACTGTCTGCAACTTCTTTGGAAAGCCAGTCCAAATCAGGCGCGGTATATTCCTCATCATTCTCGAATTCCCAGGTATTGGTGTTGAAGAAGATGAATTTGTGGCCGGCTACGGAAAAGGTGAAATTAAATTCGCCGAACACCGCCTTGTAATTCTCTTTCCCATTACCCAGGCAATCATGATTACCCACTACAGTAATATACGGCGCCTTTAAACCGTCCATAAGGCCCTTCATCCAGGTGAACTCCTTTGATGTTCCCGCATCTGTAATATCACCACAATGAAAAACCATATCCACCCGTGTTTCTCTATTGATTGCTTTGACCGCTGTGGAAAGTTGGTTCTCGGATAGCTGCGTATCACTGATAAGCGCAACGAAAAGTGTATCATTCGGGCCAATTTTGAGATTGGCAACCCGTTCTATGTTTTTCTTATTCGTATTGGTATCCTCGTCCTTAAACCGAACTTCATTGGGCTGAAAGTTAATTTGTTCGCAACTTGATGAGAATAACAATAGGATAAAGGCCAACTGAAATATTCTTTTCATGACAGAATGGTATTATTCGACACATCGCTTTCATCTAATTTAGCGCTGAATAAATGAAATTATTGTCTGTGTACTGACATATCGAAATCAGCCAAGCAGATATCACTTATTTGTCAATAATTAGACGAAAAGTAGAGGCAAGGGGACACCAGGGATACTAGAAAAGTCCGAATAGCAAATGCACTTTTTTAGGCGTTATTGAGTCTGCCGCTAATGTTATTCATTATCTGGCGTCAAGACGATGGGTCCATTGTTGAAGCGCCCTTCTTCCGGGCCATTTTCCAACTTCAAAACACCTCGTGGACAAACAGCGGAACATATTCCACAACCTACACATGAAGATCGAACGATGTTTTCACCACGTTGTGCATACCAACGTACATCAATTCCCTGTTCGCAGTAGGTAGAACAGTTACCGCAAGAGATGCACTGACTGCCGTTTGTGGTAATGCGAAATCTTGATTTGAACCTTTGGAACAAACCGATGTAGGCTGCCATGGGACATCCGAATCGACACCACACTCTGTTACCAAGAAGCGGATAGAAGCCCACTCCTATGACTCCGGAGAAAATAGCACCAACTAGAAAGCCGTAGGGTTGCCTGAAATATTTGTAGATACTCAAACCCATGAAGTCATCAACGCCAGCGAAATATCCATAGAGCACCACCGCTGTAACCAGTGTAATCGCCACAAGGACACCATGTATGAGCCATCGCTCAAATTGCCAAGAGCCCAGCTTTTTGGAGGAGAGATGACGAAATGGGTCACCTGCAGTTTCAGCCAATCCACCACAGCCGCATATCCAGCTACAGTACCAACGCTTCCCTACAAAATAGGTTATTATGGGCGTCAGGACCACAAAACCAAGTATGCTCCAAACAAGATAGAACATTCCCATCGGGCCAGACGCTGTCATATTGTTGAGGTGCCAATCCTCAAAAAAGTAATAGTTAAGGGGCCAGAAGAATTTTAAGTCCTTTGCAAAATAGGCCTGATCTGAATTCAATCCCTCGAGAATTTCAGGAATGAGATAAGCAAGGAACAACTGTGACGCCACAACAGCAACAGTCCGCCAAAGCTGATATCGGTTATGGCGGTACTTCAGCATGAACTTTACCCCTAAAGCCAAAATGGCCACCGTGTAAATAGTCCCATAGACAAACCATTGGCTCCCAGGCTTGCCTTTGAAAAATTGGCTCAACGGGTCAAACAGCGCTACCAATCCGGTATTCCCCTCTCCGTTCGCGCTGAGGCCAATATATTGAGGAAACCAATACAGCAGTACATAAAACCCCGTGAGTAAAATGCCCGTGATCCAGCCCCACATGCCCCTATTCGTAAGTGCCAGGAACATCACCTGGTTATTCTTGATACCGGCAGGCCTCGAGAGGTAGTACCGAATCGAGAATATCGTGGTGCCAATTATAATAGATCCAATTGAGAGGCTTAAGAAAAGAGTGTTGTGATCAAAGGTTAAACCTCCCCACGCCACCAATAAGATGAGTACGCCCAGTCCGGCTAASAGTAGACTAAGCTTCTGTACCAAATCTACCCCATCCGGATGAGGTGATGCGATGGACAATCCATTGTAGCGATTTTTCATATCAGGATATTGCTTTTAGTATCCGTTTCCAGCTCTTACGCTTAGCGGATACCGATTTATTATAAATTGAATTGAACAGATCAATGATTTCCTGCTCATAAGTTTTGTAGAACTCCGGATCAAAACCGGCGTCTTTTAACTCTTCAAGCGCCTGTTCTATGGTGTATTCAGATGCTATCCATTGCTCGCACACATCATGGCGCAATCTGATTCCAAAGACATTAATGCCTATGAGTACCTTTGTTTCTTTGTGGAAGACAAACTTCAAACACATCTTTCCGTCCTTGTGCTCCCAATAAAACACTTGTTCGTTCTCACTCGTTTTTGACCGTACCCAACCATAAGTCTGATATTCAATATCGAAAAATTTGGCTGAATTGAACCAAATCCCAGGATTGTATGCGGTCCTATTTCCGGTCATTGAGGAGGCTACCGTTTCTCCCATAATTTTACCCGTATACCACACTTGCTCAACGGGCCTGCGATTGGGGTCAGGGTGCTGGGTAAACTCAGCACAATCACCTGCCGCATACACATCAGGTATATTCGTCTCCAGGAATTCGTTTACCAAAATCCCCCTATTGGTTTTAAGCCCTGTATCTTTCAGAAAATCGATATGGGGCGATRCGCCCACGGTCAACCCTACAAATTCGCAAGGAATTTCCTCACCTGTCGCTGTAATAATTGATTTCACCCTTCCTGAGCCATCATCTACAATCTCCGCCAATTCTGATTCGCAGCGAAGGTCAACATGATGTTCCTTCAGATGTCTGCTGATCAGATCCCCTTCTTCCTTCGGAAGTATATTGCCCCAAWAATGACTTTCACGAACCATAAATGTAACSGGGATATTCCGGGTRTGGAGSATTTCAGCCATTTCAACTCCTATGAGTCCACCTCCGACGATAACAGCCCGCTTAACATCTACGGTGTTTTCTTCCATCAGCTCTAAATCCTGATAGCTGTAAAGCCCCTGAACACCTTTCAAATCCTGTCCGGGCCATCCAAACTTATTGGACTTTGCCCCAACTGCCAGAAGCAATGTATCATACTGAAGGTCGCTGCCATCATGAAAAATCAATTTCTTATCCTCGAAATTAACCGTATCCACCCACGCATGTTTGAGCTCAATTCGATTCTTTTCCCAAAACCAATCTTCATACGGCTTAATGTGCTCATATTTCATATGGCCCATGTAGACGTACATCAACGCGGTACGCGAGAAAAAATGTTCCGTTTCCGCGGAAACCACTGTTATTCGATCGTCACCTAACTTTCGAATATTACGCGCAGCTGTAATGCCTGTAATCCCATTTCCAATAATCACAATGTGCTTCATACCTGACCTAGGAATTAATGTGGATCGTATAATAATGAAGTAACATCATCTCGATTTGCTCTCAGCATTACTTATTAAGGTTCCAGTCATACTCGAGATATCCAATTTTTGCCTTCTTTGATATTTTAATATCAGAGAATTTATTGAGGTAAGATATAAGGTCTCCATTTTTCGTAAAATCCCCTTCGAACCATTGCCACAGTTGAGATATTTGCAACTTGTCAGCGGCTATTTTGTTTTTGCTTTTGTCATTTATGAAAATTCGCGCTTGCGCATTTAATTGTGCTTCCAAACGATCCGCATTAAAAGCTGCGTTTAATAAGACCGGGCATGATACAGAAGCACAGTTGATTGCAAAGTGTATTCTGGGGTCACTGAATTTTTTTCTGAGTATCTCATGCTCAATATGATTGAGGGAAAGAAGTTGCCCATCAATGCTAATAAACTTCAAGTCCCAGGGAGATTTAGCGTCTTTGATTTTGATTTTAGATCCCAGGTCCCGAATACTCTTTAGCGGATAGTGCTTGATTACGAGTTTTACTGTAAATGCATTATAGGCGTTGATCCAGAAGGCCWTTCGGGCATCTTCAGATAAATATTCACTGTTTGGATCATATKCAGAAAGGAGTTTTAGGTATTCGTTCAACGCAACGCTGTCCTTTTGAAAACCAGCATAATTCACGGCACCAGAGGCAGACACGTGTTTACCCAACAAAGCATTCCATTTTTCGTGAGAAATCTGCGCCTCGTCAATTTTACCGTCCGCTCCATCAGATTGAGAGGTGGTACTGAAGGCTAAAAGGATCACTAGAACACCAAGTAAAGTTTTAGTTCGCATACTGAAATTTATTTATAGTTGTAACCCAGCTGTTTGTAAATCGCTTTCTACATCCACATCGGACAGGGTATCCAGCAGCTCAAAGCTCAGTCCTTCATTTTTCAGGTCACAGACCGTATCAAGAAGAACGTCTTTTTTACTCCACCCTTTGTTACAAAAGAGCATGGGGTGAAGTTTCTGCATTCCCAATAAGTAATACCCACCATCTTGTGCTGGCCCAACCACTGTATCGTTGGTATCAAGTGAGTTAAAAGCGTAATTAATAATTTCAGCATTTATTTCAATGCAGTCGCTGCCAATAATGATGACTTTCTGGTATTCCCCTTCGAAGGCGTTCTTAAATGCATCCAACATCTTTTCTCCCAAGGACCCTCCAAGTTGAAGGTGTTTTTGAAAGTCATCGTGGGTCCACAGATCGTCCTCCGCAATGCGTTCGTGGTAATAAACAGCGCGTTTGGCTTTCACCGACAATGATATATCCCGCGTATGAGCCAGCAAACGCTTGTAAACCTCCAGGGCTTTTTCGTCTCCGACAGTTGCAGCCAACCTGGTTTTGACCTTGCCTAAGTCCGGATTCTTAACAAAAACCATGAGCAAGCGGTCATCCAATACCTGATCCTTTTTCATAAATCTCGCTATTACGTTAACGCGCCTTGGCAACTTGATCCTGCTCCAGCTGTACAGCCGTAACAATGTAAGTTGGTGCTAATGAATCTTTCATTGAGCACTTCTAAGTTAAAATCCTTAATGTGTTGTGGTGATTTTCCTGACAGGCTCAAATCAAGCATCTGATTAAAGTCACAATCATACAAAATCCCATCCCACCCTACTGAAAGGGTATTTTTACACATCACGCTTTCAGCTGCATGCGGATTGAAGGCGTTGACGAGAATATCCAGATACTCTTCTGTGCGCCCCAATACCTCAATATAATCTAGGAACCTGCCTACCGGCAAGTTTGTTATCGTGTATAGGTCGTTGAAAACCACGTTGTGTTTCTCGAGCAACTGGGACTTATATTCCAACTCCAACATTTCTTGGGCAGGAGGTAAGGATGGACCTCCAGGATTGTAAACCAGGTGGAGTTCTAATCCAGTACCTTCTTTACCATATCCCAGACGATTCAGATGAACCAAAGCTTCAATCGACTTGCTAAATACCCCGTCTCCTCTTTGTTTATCGGTTGTCTCCTCCGTATAACACGGAAGAGAGGCGACCACTTTGACCTTGTGCTTCTTGAAAAATTCTGGGTATTTCCTAAATCTCTTGTTAACGGTCAATATGATCAAGTTACTCCTAACAATAATCTCTGTGTTACGCCTACTCAATTCTTCAACAAACCACAGAAAGTCTGGATTCATTTCCGGGGCACCTCCTGTCAAGTCAACTGTTTTTACATTGGAGGCATCTACGGCGTCCAAACACAGTTGCATGGTTTCCCGGGTCATGATTTCTTTGCGTGTAGGCCCCGCAGAAACATGGCAATGATCACAAGTAATATTACACATATAACCCACGTTGACCTGTAGTATTTCTAATTCAGTTGGCTTGAGTGGGCCCAAACCTGCCGCTTCCAATTTGCCCGAAAAACTAGGAAACTTGCCGCTGAACCCCTCTAAGATCTCAGTTCTCTTTTGGTCGATTTTCTTTATCTTCTCCATTGAGATATTCCTCATTTGATTAAACTTCACTTACTAAAGTAAGGTAGCCTTTCTATTTTTATTAATCAACGAGAACAAAATAAAAGGAATACAGATGATTAATTCGTCAGCGCGTTGACAAAAACGGAATACAGCGAGCGCCAGCGGACTGGCTTCACCCACAAAATTCAGCATATCCCCAGATGTAATACTGAATAATTAATGAATAACTTTGTATAAACAGCTTCCCTCTAATCCCAATATGGTCGCGAAGCGTACAGATTATGAAGAAATTGATTTTCATCTTTGTTATTATGATGGCAGCATTCATTGTATGGTGGAATCGAGGGCCCAAAATGGGTGATGGCGCACTTGTGGATGTTGAACCGATTTCCTTTTCTCAAGACCTGCTCTACGCTGCAAGAACCAATAGCGATACGGAGGCTTTCTTAGACACATTAGCCAATATCAAGCTGGATTACCTGGCCCAGCAACTGCAGACGGATTCACAGAAGCTGGCCTTTTGGCTCAATCTGTACAACGGATTAACACAGATCATTTTAAAGCATGACTCCTCGCTAGCTGGGACCCGTTTTTATAGCAAGGACCTGATAGAGTTGGGTAAGACGCGCATGAGTCTTGATATTATTGAACACGGCATTCTCCGGAGGTTCCAGGTGAAATATGGATTTGGTTACCTGTCGAGTTGGTTTCCTTCGAAATTTGAAAAAATGTTTGCCCTCAAGAACCCCGATCCCCGGATTCACTTCGCGCTCAATTGCGGTGCTGCCAGCTGCCCTCCTATTGCATTTTATCAGCCAGAGCGGATTGATCAACAATTAAACATGGCGACGCGGGGGTACTTAGAATCCAAGGCACGTTATGATCAGCACCAAAATGTGGTTTACGCCCCAGCAATAATGTCCTGGTTCAGAGGAGATTTTGGTGGAAAGGCTGGTGTTGTAGCTTTTCTTCGGGAGTATGGGGTGATGCCTGATGCTAGTGAGCCAACCGTGAAGTATGACAACTTTGACTGGACCATGAAATTGAATAACTTTCAGCAAGATTCTATGTGAAACAGCTATGCTTTGCAGCACTGAACCTGTTTGAAAAGACTGATTTCAAGAGCCTAGACGCATAACACACGGCATCTTCATTGTTGAAAATGGATCACTCATTTTGTCCTTTTTCCGACCTTTAAAACTATGAATTCACGTTAAATTTGTAGAGTCGTTTTAAAAACGTAAAACTATGGCCACGAAGACGAAATTATGGCATCTGGAGCATTTCAATGTGTTCAAGGGAATGTCTGAGGGTGAGTTGGCCTTGGTTAGTTCGATGGCGGATATGCTGAAAATGAGTTCTGACGAGTTTATTTACTTTCCAGATGAGCCTTCCACTACCATTTTTTTCCTGAAGAAAGGTAAAATCAAAATAGGCGTTGTTTCTGATTCCGGAAGGGAGACGATTAAGGCAATTTTAAGTCCTGGTGAGGTTTTTGGGGAACTCTCTATCCTCAACGAAGAAGTTCGTCACGAGTATGCCAAAGCGATTGGGGGTGAGGTACAGATTTGTGTTATTGATAAGGATGACATGCGGAAATTAATGAACAAGATTCCACGAATGAGTTTCAAGATCACTAAGCTGATCGGGACCCGACTTCGAATCATCGAACGAAGGCTTGAAGGCTTGATTTTCAAGAATTCCCGTGAACGGATTATTGATTTTTTGATTGATCTTGCAAAAGACACCGGGCAACAGATCGGGAAGGAGATTATGGTGAAGCATTCCTTAACGCATCTGGATATTGCACACCTCACTGCATCGTCGAGACAAACGGTAACGTCTGTTCTCAATGAACTTCGGGAAAAAAATCTTCTTTATTTTGAGCGTAAAAAATTTCTATTTAGAGATTTGGATAAATTGTGTTGAGTTATAAGATCTATATCACCAGGGATTGTCCTGCCTGTGAGCGGGTGGAGACGTTTATCGTGAATCAATCCGTTGACTGTGAAATTATCATGATTGATGATCCATGCCATACCAACTTGATTGAACTACCGATCATCTACCCGGCACTCTTTCAAGGCAAGAAGCTGCTAGCCTATGGCGATGACATCATTGTATCTCTAGTCAAACGAGGTTATAGCCTTAAGTAACCACCTCCCTTGAGTACCATTCCCAAAGAAGCTGATCACAGTACTCTGCCTAACCTTTTGATCAGTTCAACTTTCCATCCATTGAGATCTCTGAAGCTCAAAGCCTTTCTTTAGATCAGATGAGGTTGCTGGACAATCACTGAGAATTGGATTCGACCATTTGTTTGGCTCTCAATTCCATGGCCCTGACTGTTTTATTTAATTGCGCCTCAAAAGTTACCCCCCGCCCACCAGCATTGATCGTGTTCATATGGGCAAGCATATCCATTTCCAGAAGTTTGTCTTCACTCTCCATCCGCTTTGCAACCAGCAAATTGCCCATTTTCAGGTAGTTCTCCTTACTCAGTTCAACATTATAGCGCGTGAGAACCGAGTCCATCATCACACTTATCGCCTGTTTGTCATGTTGGCCCTTAAAAACCGACTCAAGCATCATCAGTGCCCCATCCTTGTCATCTGTACGTTGATTCTCCTCCAACGTGGGACCGCAAGACGTGCAGAACGCCATAAAGGTGAGCCATATTAAATACCTCTTTCTAATCATGTTACAGCTATACTTAAGGTTCAATTCACAATCAATACTAAGAACTTCTGCTATTTGTTTCTGTGACTATTCTGACTCCCTCCGCAGTTGGATACTCCTGGAATATAAGGTTTTAAGCTGAAAAAAAGCAAAAAGAATGAGAATAAACCAGACTAACAACCTGTATTTAAACGCGTTAACACTTAAGGGGGGTTTTGATTTAAGATGATGATGTAAACCGGAGCTTTTATGATTTCAACGGTGCCACCTTATTGTTCTACTAAGTGAGCACCACAATCTCTTTAACCGGAGCAATTTCTCAAGAAAAGTCCTCAATATCCCAGATTAAGCGAAGCGTCTGCTGCACTCCGTTTCTATAATGTCCGCCCCAATTCTTTAGAAACAAATTCCACTTGTAGCTTCCGCAATCAAACCCCTACCCCAATTACCAATATATCATCCACCTGCTCAGTAGCGCCTCGCCATTCTTCCATGGTACGCACCATTATTTCTTTTTGATCTACCATCCCCTTGCCCTGGAATGACACTAGCAGTTCTTTCATTCTCTTAATCATAAACTTTTTGCCCTTGACCCCGCCAAACTGATCCGGATATCCATCAGAAAACAAGTAGATTCTATCCCCTTTAGATAAATCTAAGCTATGTGTTGTAAAGGCATAATTCATTTCGGTAGAGCCACCAATTGACATTCTGTCTCCACCAATGATGGCCATATCCTCCTTAAATGCTTTGGCAAGACCACCTTTTAAGAGTTCGGAAGAAGCAATTCCTTTTCTGACTATAAAAATGGGATTATAGGCTCCGGCGAACTCCATTTTACGCGTATTGAGATCGATCACACAAAGCGTCATATCCATCCCATCCTGGGCTTCTTGTGCGCCTTGCTTGGTAAAAACATCTTTGATGCTATTATTCAGTCTCGAAAGCACCTCTCCCGGATCCGAAATCTTTTTTTCTATAATGATCTGATTCAAAAAATTGTTCCCTATCATCGAAACGAAGGCGCCGGGCACGCCATGCCCAGTGCAGTCACATGCTGCAATAAAAGCTTTGTCGCCTCTCTTGGCAAACCAATAAAAATCACCACTTACAATGTCCTTAGGCAGAAATAGAATAAAATGCTCCAGTAATGCTTGTTGAATCTCATTATCATGAGGCAAAATGGCTTGCTGGATATTTTTAGCATAATTAATACTGTCCGTCACTTCTTTTTTCTGCTCCTTTATTTCATCCCGCTGCCTTTCAATTTTGGTGTTTTTTGTGCTCAAAACGGCATTGGCTTTTTTCTTTTGAGCATATCCCTTAAATATCGCCCCAGAGAGTAAAAGCATCAATACAAGCCCCCCAGTTGTCGCATATTGAATAATGCGTTTTCGCTGAATTTCCTGTTCCTGTATTTCCTTATTCTTTGTCATCAACGCCAGTTCCTTGTCTTTCTTTTCAGTTTCATATTTGGTGTTTAGCTCATTAATTATTTTGGTATTTTCTTCGTTGAGCAAACTGTCTTTTAGTTCAATAAACAAGGATTGGTATTTAAAGGCATCTTTATATTGCTCTGTACTTCCATATGCTTTATAGAGTCCTTGGTAGGCATTTGATATGTAGTTCATATACCCGGTTGCCTGTGCATTTTCAAGCCCTTTTTTCAGATACTCTACCGCTGTTTCCTGGCCCCCCATATCTGCATACACATTTCCAATGCCAATTTGGGTGATGGCAATACTGGATTTATTTCCCAACTCTTCCTTCAGTGGAAGCGCCTTAAAAAAGTATTCCAATGCCTGATCAAAGTCGCCGCGCATTTTATTATTGAGGGCAATATTTGTGTAAGCCAAAGCAATCCCTTTTTTAAAATCAATTTCCTTGCTTAGCCTAAGTGATTTCACGTAATACACCAGGGCTGTGTCATATTTCTCTTTTTTGTCGTACGCAATTCCGGCATTGCTGTAGGCTTGTGTTAAAGTAATCTTGTCAGTACCCCTTTCTCCTAATTCAATTCCTTTCAAGTAGTATTTCAAAGCTTCATCGTACTCCTTTTGGTCAGTATAGATAATGCCTATGTTCAGCAAAGTTCCCATCATGAGGTCCTCCCTTTTTGCTTCTTCATAGATGGACAGAGCCTTTAAGTAATACTCCACAGACTTCCCTGGCTTTCCTGCAATATCGTACATGATACCCGTGTTGTTATAAGCCCTTCCAGCACCAATACTATCTCCCAAGACAATTTTCTTCGCACCAGATTGAACAAAATATTCCAGCGCTTGCTCATATTCGCCCATAAAATAATAGGATATGCCCACATCATTCAACGAATTGGCAATGCCGGTTTCATTGTTTTTTCTTGTGTGTATTTCAAGTGATTTCTTATAAAAATCCTGAGCTGCCTGGTAATCACCTGTTGCTTGTTTACAATATGCCATTTGATCAAATGAAGCGGTCAAAAAGAGGTATGACTCCGCAGTTTTTGCCAAGTTTATGGCTTTGCCAGCGTAATTAGTTGCCAAATCCTGGTCATGGTTCCGGAGATAGGCAGAGAGGTAGTTGTAGGCTTTTATTTTGACCGTATCCTCCTTTGAAGTTTCAACTGATCCTAGGACACTGTCTACAACATGCTGGTATTCTTCTTGTGCACTGGATAAAAAAGAAAGTGAGATAAAAATCAAGAAGAGCCAAGCTTTCATTTCAATGATGGATTTTAACCGTCACACAGAAGTTACCTCCAGACTGAGTGTTGCCGAAAATGATTGACGCATCTACACCGATTAGATAACCAAAATAGGAGGACCTCAGTCTTATCGGATCACATATTCCGGCGATACTGCCCCCCCACTTCAAACAACGCTTCGGTAATCTGTCCGAGTGAACAATACTTGCAAGCCTCCATTAGGCTTTCGAAGAGATTGCCATTTTCTACAGCTGTTCTTTTTAGATTTTCAATCAGCTTTGCTGTTTCGGCTTCATTCCGCTTCTTGAGGCCATTGACCATCTTGATCTGGTATTTCTTCTCAGTCTCCGTTGCGCGGATGACTTCTTTTGGGATCACAGTGGGAGAACCCTCCTTGCTCAAAAATGTATTCACCCCAATAATCGGGTATGAACCATCGTGTTTCTTCATCTCATAATGCAGCGACTCATCCTGTATCTTACCCCGTTGGTACATGGTCTCCATAGCCCCTAAAACGCCGCCGCGTTCCGTAATGTTATCAAATTCCAACATTACAGCCTCCTCTACCAGATCGGTAAGTTCTTCAATGATAAAACTTCCCTGAATAGGGTTCTCATTCTTGGTAAGCCCCAGCTCCCTGTTGATAATGAGTTGTATGGCCATCGCCCTCCTTACACTTTCTTCTGTAGGCGTAGTGATTGCTTCATCATAGGCATTGGTATGCAGAGAATTGCAATTGTCGTAAATGGCGTATAGGGCTTGTAAGGTTGTTCGGATGTCATTGAAGCCTATTTCCTGAGCATGCAAGGAGCGGCCAGACGTTTGAATATGATATTTGAGCTTTTGGCTTCTTTCGTCAGCATGGTATTTTTCTCTCATGGCCTTCGCCCAAATCCTCCTGGCTACCCGGCCTATAACCGCGTATTCCGGATCAATACCATTTGAAAAGAAGAAGCTTAAGTTAGGAGCGAACTTGTTAATGTCCATTCCACGGCTGACATAATACTCAACATATGTAAATCCATTGGCCAATGTGAACGCCAATTGTGTAATGGGATTCGCGCCGGCTTCGGCGATGTGGTATCCAGAGATGCTGACGGAGTAGAAATTGCGCACTTTCTCCTCAATGAAATAGGATTGAACATCCCCCATGAGGCGCAGTGCGAATTCAGTACTGAAAATACAGGTGTTTTGTGCCTGGTCCTCTTTGAGGATATCGGCCTGAACCGTTCCCCGGGTGGAGGCGAGTGCTTTCTCCTTAATTTTAGTATAAATATCCAGTGGCAACACCTGGTCACCTGTGACGCCAAGGAGCATTAACCCAAGTCCATCATTACCCTTCGGCAATTTGCCAACATACTCCGGTTGCTTTGACTTCTTTTTCTTGAAAATCGCGTCAATTTTTTTCCTGACCTCTCCTTCTAAATTGTGCTCTTTGATATACAGTTCACACTGCTGATCAATGGCCGTATTCATATAGTAGGCGAGCAGCATAGGTGCAGGCCCGTTAATGGTCATGGAAACAGAAGTGGCCGGATCACACATATTGAAACCGCTGTACAATTTTTTGGCATCATCGAGGCAACAGACACTTACCCCTGAATTGCCGATCTTACCATAGATATCTAACCTGGTGTGTGGATCTCGTCCATACAATGTCACCGAATCAAAAGCGGTCGAGAGACGCTTCGCCGGCATATCCAACGCTACATAATGGAACCGTTTATTGGTTCTTTCCGGACCGCCTTCACCTGCGAACATCCGTGTTGGATCCTCCCCTTCTCTCTTGAATGGAAATACCCCAGCCGTATAAGGAAATTCTCCTGGCACATTCTCTTGAAGTCTCCACTTCAAAATATCTCCCCACGATTCATATTTCGGCACCGCCACTTTGGGAATAGGCGTATTGGAGAGTGACCTCGAATGCGTTTCGATATTAATTTCTCTGTCCCTTACCTTGAAGGTATAAATATCATCCTGGTAGCGCTTTGCTTCCTTAGGCCAGGAATCTACTATTTCAATATTTTCTTGACTGAGCTCCTTTCTCAATTTCTTGTATTCCTTATCAATCGCCTCGACAACAGGTTTCTGCTTGTGCAGCTTTTTCTTCGCGATGTCTAATCCGTACAGCTCCTGAGCAATTTGCTTTTGTTGTTCTACCCAGGAATTATAATCTCTAACGGTATCTGAAATTTCGCTCAGATAACGCACTCGCTTAGGCGGAATGATAAATATCTTCTCACTCATCTCCTGAGTGTGCTCCAGAGAACTGACCAAGTCACTATCTACTTTTGTCACAATAGTGTCCATCAAGGCCTTGTAGAGGGTGTTGGTACCCGGGTCATTGAACTGACTGGCGATGGTACCAAAAACAGGAACATCATCGTCTGCCAGTTCAAACGCCATTCTATTGCGCTTGTATTGTTTCTTGATGTCCCTCAAAGCATCTTGCGCACCACGCTTGTCAAACTTATTCAACGCAATCACATCTGCAAAGTCCAGCATGTCAATTTTCTCAAGCTGGGACGCTGCACCATACTCAGGTGTCATGACGTAAAGGCTCACATCACAGTGATCCACGATCTCCGTGTCTGATTGGCCAATACCAGAAGTTTCGAGGATGATTAAATCATAACCAGCTGCTTTGAGTATATCAACCGCTTCACCAACATGCTTACTAACTGCAAGGTTACTCTGACGGGCTGCTAGGGAACGCATATAACAGCGGTCATTGAAAATGCTGTTCATTCTGATGCGGTCTCCCAATAACGCACCACCAGTCTTTCTCTTGGTAGGATCTACTGATATAATGCCAATCGTTTTCTTTGGAAAGTCAACCAGAAACCTTCGCACCAGCTCATCGACCAGGGAAGATTTTCCKGCMCCACCTGTTCCCGTGATACCGAGCACMGGTGTCTTWACCGCTTCCGCGAGATCTTTAATCCGCTTTAAAATGACCGCGTTCTCACGTGGGTAGTTCTCTGCTCCTGAAATCAGCCKAGCAACGGTAGCAGGATTCTTCTTGGCTATCGTACCGATCTCMCCRTTGAGTTCATGTCCAATAGGAAAATCTGAAGCTTTCATCAACTGATTGATCATGCCCTGCAGGCCCATCTCTCGTCCATCATCAGAGTGGTAAATTCTTGCGATGCCATATTTCTCTAGCTCCTTAATCTCACTGGGCAAGATGGTTCCACCACCGCCTCCAAATATTTTGATGTGGCCACATCCCTTCTCCTTCAGCAAGTCATACATGTATTTAAAATACTCCATATGGCCTCCCTGATAAGAAGTCATTGCGATTGCCTGGGCATCTTCTTGAATGGCGCATTCCACCACCTCCTGTACAGAGCGGTCGTGTCCAAGATGGATCACTTCTGCACCGGAGCCYTGAATAACCCTGCGCATAACRTTGATGGCCGCATCATGGCCRTCAAATAGAGAGCCTGCCGTTACAATGCGGATTTTGTTCTTCGGTTGGTATGGTTTGATCATTTCCATTATTCGGTGCAAAGTTAGCTTTTATCAGGTATTTTTGCAAGAGGCTGGGACACTTTCGACTTCCTATTGCACCTACTATTTAATCCGGTAATAATGCGAATCTTGCAGCTATCTTGCATCCTTCTTGCAGCTTTGATCTTTGGCTGTACAGGGATGAAGAAGTCGGCAGAATCTAATCAGACAGCACAGGAGATGCCCCAATTAAGAGGCGACCTAAAAGAGTATAAAGAAGAAAAACGAAAGGAAGAGGCCCTGGGAAAATCCGGTATGAAAGAAAGCATTTCCGACGCAAAAGCCATCTCTGAAGTGGGCGGTTGTAAGGTGGAAGCTACCATTTTATCTATTGATCCGACATTGGACACGCTAAATCCGGGCGGTGCATGTGGAAAGGTTCCGTGTTATGCCCTGATAAGAATTGATAAGATTGTAAAAAGGGGACTCGAATGCGGACCCTGGATCGTACCGGGGACTGAACTCAAAGCATTCTTTAATATTACGCTCAGCAAAACCGATTCACTCTTCCCAGATATGAAGGTGCATTTCACCGGATTGGAAAAAAGTAATACCTTTGCTACTGCCTTTACGGCAACCTCGAATCGTAAGGATGATAATTACCAAGTGGTTATCAATCAATACAGCAAGATCAAATAGGAAGACTACTCCATCCAGCTTATCAGCACTTAACATTATCTTTATTTATTATTTGGCTATAGATCATGAAACTCAACATGAACATAAGGGTACTCATCGCTTCTTTCATAGGGATGGTTATCATGTTGCCCCTGTTCATTATTGAGCCACACCATGTGATGAGGGATTACACCAGGGATCAGTCCTTGAGTCTTCCCTTGTTTTCCAAAGCTCCTCTGGCAGAATCAGGTCGTGAGTTACAGGAAAGCCGGTTAAAATGGCAACAAAGCAGACTGGCTGATCCAGAAACTGGAGAGATCCCACAGGGCATTCGAAAACGGGAATTGGCCTATGCCAGAAGTCTGTCCAAGCAGTCAAAGATGGCAGGAAAAGCCAATACCGAATATGACTGGAAAAGTTTAGGACCCCACAATATTGGCGGCCGAACCAGGGCCTTTGCGATCGACGCAACAGATGAGAATATCATGTTAGCCGGTGGTGTATCAGGTGGATTATGGAGAACCACGGATGCTGGTTTGACCTGGTCCAAGGTCACCGCTCCTTATCAGCATCACAGTATCACCTGCATCATTCAGGATACCAGGATAGGAAAAACCAATAACTGGTATTACGGTACCGGGGAAAGCTCTGGTAATTCTGCAAGTAAGAGCTTTTCTGCCAACTATCTCGGCAGCGGCATGTACAAGTCTACCGACGGAGGACTGAATTGGGATACGATCTCGTCAACCGTGTCTGGCGCCCCACAAACGTTTGAGGCTTGGGATCACATCTGGCGGGTTGCTATTGATCCATCCATTGACAGTGTTGATATTCTATACGCCGCTCTCGACAGACAATTGTATCGAAGCGTAGACGGTGGACTTTCATGGATACTTTCTCTGAATGGCGCTGGAGCCGGTGGAGGCGCATACTCGGACGTTTTCGTCACCAGTACCGGGGTGGTGTATGCCACACTCAGCGGGGGAACCGATGTTGGCCTTTGGCGAAGTGGTGATCACGGAGCTACTTGGGCGAGAATCTCTTCCGGAAGCGGATGGCCGCCGATATTCAATCGAGCTGTTATTGGAGTGAGTCCGGTTGATGAGAATGTGGTGTATTTTCTCTCCAATACACCGAATTTTGGACAATTTTCAGAAACCTTTTTTGGGGGATCTGAATGGAACAGCCTTTGGAAATACCGATATTTAAGTGGTGATGGCACTGGGGTGAATGGCTCCTGGTCAGACCTTTCGCTCAGCATTCCAGCTGGCAGCTCTCCTTTCAATAATTTCAACGCGCAGGGATCTTATAACTTGACCGTTGCGGTTAAGCCAGATGATTCGAACACAGTGTTTATTGGTGGGACCAATCTGTATCGCTCAACCGATGGGTTTACGACACCCAATAATACTACCCAAATAGGCGGATATAAGGAAAGTACCGTACTCCCTTTCTTTTCAATTTACCCGAATCATCACCCAGACAATCACTTTATGGCCTTCCTGCCCTCGGATCCAACAGTCCTTTTTTCTGCAAATGATGGGGGTGTCTTTAGAACAGATGATTGTTTGGATACCAGCGTTTCCTGGACCCCCCTAAACAACGGGTACAAGACCACTCAATTTTACACGGTTGCCATCGATCACGGTACAACAGATAACAAAGTTGTATTTGGTGGATTGCAGGACAATGGGACTTTCTGGACCAATTCTCAGGACCCTACTGCGGCATGGGTCATGCCATCGACAGGTGATGGCTCTTATTGCGCAAAATCGGATGATGGACTCTTCTACTATTTTTCAAGGCAAAATGGAAAAATAGTCAAAGCTACTTTGGATCAGAATGGAACCCCGACCGCCTTCAATCGCATGGACCCCATCACCAACGATATTTACCTCTTCATAAATCCATTCATTCTCGATCCATCAGACAACAATATTATGTACCTCCCCGTAACATTTTCTTTGTGGAGGAACGACGATCTAGCGTCCATTCCTCTGGTGAATGAATTTGATTCAATCAGTACCGGATGGACTGAGCTCACGAATATTGAACCGTTAACAACTTCATTTATCACCACCATCGCTTGCTCGAAGAACAACCCTTCTCATCGGGTCTATTATGGAACCAACAGTCAACAGATTTATAGAATTGACAGTGCACACACCGGAAATCCGATCTCTACGAATATTAGAAACAATATCAGTGCAGGAGGCTACACTTCTTGTATTGCAGTTGACCCTCGGGATGCCGATAAAGTATTGGTGGTGTTTTCGAACTACAACGTGTACAGCCTCTGGTATACAGAAAACGGAGGTGGCTATTGGCACAAAGTTGCGGGAAATTTAGAAACGGGCCCACCTCCAGGAGCGCCTTCTTCATTGGTTCACATAGGTGATGGCCCTTCATGCAGATGGGCATCCATTATTCCCATCGGTCAGGACAGCACATTATTTTTATTGGGAACGAGCGTTGGCCTGTTTACCACAAACGAATTAATCCCTGATTCAACCACCGGTGATTCGACCAATTGGATTCCTCAGGGCGCTTCTACAGTAGGAAATGTGGTGGCTGACATGATTGACTTTCGGGAGTCCGACGGATTTGTAGCGGTGGGCACCCACGGAAATGGCGTATATACCACCTGGCTCTTTGGAGAACCGGTTGGGATAGACGAGAATGTGAATAGGCTTGAAAATACGGTGGTAAGGGTCTTCCCTAACCCTGCTTCGGACCATGCAACTTTTGGATTTGAACTCTTGGAGAATAGCACAGTCACGATAGCGATTTACGATATGCGTGGAAACAAAATTACCGAACTGGGTAATTCAACCCTGTCCAGTGGATACCATCAAATTGACTATAACACCGACGAATTAAGTGCCGGAATGTATTTCTATTCCCTTTCCACAAAAACTGGATCTACATCGGGCAGATTAGTGGTCAACTAGTGCGCCAGCGAAATTAGCTGTTCCTACAGTACGGTCATCTTTTCTTCCTGTCTTCCGCTTTGCAACACTTTCCGATGCATATTACAACTAGAGGTATACAGGTCCGGGTGTGTTTTAGCCCTTTACAGGGGCTGAGGGCAGCGTTTAAAATGTTAACCACAGAGCGCACAGAGGTTGCACAGAGTTCACCAAGAGTGATTCAATTTTTCAAACCTCCGTGCTCAACTCAGTCCAGAGGTGTCATCAAATCGTATATGACACCAACGAATTAATTGCCGGAATGCACTTCTACGTCCTATCCACTTAAACCGGATCTACATCAGGCAGGTTAGTAGTCAACTAGTTCGCCAGCGACTTTAGCTGTTCTTCTAGTACGGTTATCCTTTCTTCTGCTTCCGACTGCTTCTTACGTTCTATTGCAATTACCTTCTCTGGAGCATTGTTGACGAACTTCTCGTTGCTAAGCTTTCCCAGGACCGACTTGAGAAATCCCTTGGTATAATCCAGTTCAGATTGAAGCTTTTTAGACTCTGCAACATTATCTATCTTACCAGTCATCGGAACAAAATACTCGACTGATCCAATTACCAGGGTCTGAGAATTTTCAGGTTTCTCCATCGAGAAAACCATTTCCTCCAGATTAATCAATTTAGATACAATCGGATCAAACGTTCGTCTTTGTCCATTTTCTATTTTTGCTATTAAGCGAATCGACTCCTTAAACGGTATATTATTTTCCTTGCGTACCGTTCTTAACTCCTTGATCAATTCAGTAGCGTCATCGAAGTCCTTAAGCAAGTTCTTATCCACCTCACCTGCCTTGGGCCATTCTGCGATCACAATACTTTCTTTTTCTCCCCGATCCCCAATTAGGTGCCAGATTTCTTCAGAGATAAAAGGCATGAACGGGTGTAGCACTTTTAACAGTCCTTCGAAAATTGTTATGGTCTCGCGATACGTTTTTGCATCAATTGGCTTTTCATAGCCGGGCTTCACTGACTCCAGGTACCAAGAGCAGAAATCGTCCCAAATCAGCTTGTAAACCGTCATCAAAGCATCGGAAATCCTGAACTTTGAGTAGTGATCATTGATGGTGCTTAGCGTGTCATTGAATTTTGAGTTGAACCATGCTACGGCCAGTGCAGAAGATTCTTCCTGAGGTGCCTGCTCATCTACCTCCCATCCTTTAATTAATCTGAGTGCGTTCCAAATCTTATTACAAAAACTCCTTCCTTGATCACAGAGCTTTACATCAAATAAGAGATCATTCCCAGCAGGGGAGCAGAACAACATACCTGTACGCACGCCATCAGCAGAGTACTTTTGGATCAAGTCCAATGGATTGGGAGAATTCCCCAATTGTTTCGACATCTTGCGTCCCTGTTCATCCCTCACCATACCGGTCAGATATACATTATTGAAAGGCTTCTGGCCTCTATATTCATAACCCGACATGATCATTCTGGCTACCCAGAAAAAGAGGATATCCGGCGCTGTAATCAGGTCATTGGTAGGATAGTAATAGTTGATGTCCTCATTGTCAGGATCCAACATGCCGTCAAAGACGGAGATCGGCCAAAGCCAGGAGGAGAACCAGGTATCCAAAACATCTTCGTCTTGGCGCAAATTGTTATGGCCAGCCAGCTTTTCAACTTCTTCTGTAGTCTCGGCAACGAATATCTTACCCTCTTCATCATACCATGCCGGGATGCGCTGTCCCCACCAAAGCTGCCTAGAGATGCACCAGTCACGTACATTTTCCATCCAGTGCTTGTAGGTTGCCTTAAATTTTGAAGGATAAAACTTGATGGTGTCGTCCATGACATAGTCCAGGGCTGGTTTTGCCATTTCCTCCATCTTGAAAAACCATTGCATCGACAGTTTGGGTTCTATTACTGCATGGGTACGTTCGGAGAATCCAACAGCATGTTCAATTTCCTCTGTTTTAACCAATAAGCCGTTCTGTTCCAGCTCAGCCACTATGTTTTTTCTTGCCACTTCCCGATCCTGGCCAACGAACAATTGAGCGCTTTCATTCAAGGTCCCGTCGTCATTCAAAATGTCAATGGTCTCCAGATTGTGTCTTACGCCTAGCTCGTAGTCATTGATATCGTGGGCAGGTGTTACCTTCAGCGCACCTGTTCCAAATTCCATATCAACATAGTCGTCATAAATAAACGGTATGGGGCGGTCGATCAGCGGAACCAACGCCTTTTTATCCTTTAGCGCTGCATAGCGTTCATCATTCGGATTTACACAGATCGCAGTGTCACCCAATATTGTTTCAGGCCTTGTGGTAGCAATGGTCACGGTCTCATCACTGTTCTCTATCCTATATTCTACATAATAGAGTTTCGCATTCACATCCTTGTGAATCACCTCCTCATCAGAAACAGCTGTCATTCCAACAGGATCCCAATTAACCATTCTAATACCGCGGTAGATCAACCCTTTATTATAGAGGTCCACGAACACTTTTATCACTGCTTCAGAGAGCTTATCCTCCATGGTGAAGCGCGTACGGCTCCAGTCACATGAAGCGCCGAGCTTCTTGAGTTGCTCAAGAATAATTCCTCCGTGCTCCTCTTTCCATTCCCATGCCTTTTCAAGAAATTCATCCCTGGTTAAATCTTTCTTGGTGAGTCCTTCCTCTCTTAGCTTAGCAACCACTTTAGCTTCAGTAGCGATAGAAGCATGATCGGTTCCAGGCACCCACAGGGCATTTTTCCCTTCCATACGCGCTTTACGAATCAAGACGTCCTGGATGGTATTATTCAACATGTGGCCCATGTGTAATACCCCGGTTACATTGGGTGGGGGAATAACAATTGTATACGGCTCTCTTTCATCCGGTACCGAATTAAAATAACCCTTTTCGAGCCATTCTTTGTACCACTTGTCTTCCAAGGTGGCTGAATCATAATGCTTGGCGATCTCCATACTAACTGTCTCTATATGCCGTTACACTATAATAATGGCATGATTATAGGGGACAAATTTAATTAAATGAACCCGAATCAACGGCTTGTCAATTCATATTATATTGAGTAATTTTGTCTCACTATCGCCAAAAACTAATAAAAACTAAAGGATGAAGAAGTTAATATTGTCTCTAGTAGCTATCGGATGTGTAGGATTAATTGCAAACGCTCAGACGCGCAACGAACCTGTTAAAGTAGAACCTACCAAAGTTGCCACAGCTAAATCTGCACAAGCCACTCAAGAAGCAACTCCAGTTAATCCCAACGCGCCAAAAATAGAGTTCATCGAGGAAACCATTGACTACGGAACCGTTGATTACAACGGCGATGGAGTGAGAGAATTTAAATTCACTAACAATGGAAAAGAGCCATTGATCATTTCCAGGGCCAAAGGTTCTTGCGGATGTACTGTACCAACATGGCCAAAGGAGCCTATCATGCCAGGTGAAACCGGTACGATTAAGGTTAAATATGCAACTAACAGGCCTGGAAGGTTTACCAAGACGATAACCATCTCATCCAATGCAAATACACCGACTAAACGTCTTACGATTAAAGGTACGGTTAAACCTAAGCCAGCAGAAGAAAGCATTGAGACTTTACCAGTTAAGAAGTCTACAGATGGTGCTACTCCAGTTCAGGAGGAGAACAACTAGTAAATTGCTGGAAAAACAATAAAGAGAAAGAAGCAGCGTGGCTGCTTCTTTTTTTTTGGCTATTTACCAACGAAAATGCGAATAGCGCTAGTCATTCTGACTTTATTAGCTTGCCAATTTCAAATATCGGCACAAAACAATGCTGTATTTGGGTTTGAGAAAACCGTATTAAAGTTTCCAAAAGCTGAAGGTGGAGATGTGCTCTACTTCACGTATAAATTCAAAAATACAGGATCGGCCCCACTCATCATTTCAGATATCAAAGTGGCTTGCTCTTGCACCACACCAGCGTGGCCAGAATATCCAATTATGCCAGGAAAATCGGATAGTATAACGGTGGAATTCAATACCAAGACTGTTTGGGGATGGCAGGAGAAAGAACTGCGTATTTATTCCAATGCAAGCGAAAGTTATACCTCGGTATACTTCAAAGGAACTGTCAAAAAAGGAGAGTATGTAAAAAAGGTACAAGCTGAAGACAAGAGAAGAGGTGATTAGGGACCCTTATTTAATGTTTTATTGATGATGTAAAATGTCAGATAGTAGGTGTGGGTGACGAGACAGAAGAAAAGTAGTCGGTAAATTCAATTTCTCCCCTTCATATTAACGTCTGGATTTCAAAATACATGCTCTGCATGGTGAGTATAATTACGTTTTATTAAAACATGCCTTATTAAATAGCAATATGCCAGAAATCTCACAACGAGGAGCAGCAATGCCTGAGTCTCCGATTCGAAAATTAGTGCCTTTTGCGGAAGCAGCTAAAGCCAGGGGAACGAAGGTTCACCACCTTAATATTGGGCAGCCAGATATAGAAACACCAGTAGAGGTCATGGATYAYATGCGMARYWTGRATCGCAMRGTGATTGARTAYAGCCACTCYGCWGGRTTTATTTCSTATAGAGAAGGCCTCACTGAATACTATTCTAAGCACAATATTCATCTAACGGCTGATGATATTATGGTCACCACGGCGGGATCAGAGGCCCTTTTATTTGCTATGTTGTCCTGCATGAACCCTGGAGATGAGATCCTCATTCCGGAACCTTATTATACCAATTATAGTGGTTTTGCGGGTGCGRCCGCTGTCAAAGTTGTCCCAGTGACTTCCTATATAGAGGATGGATTCGCCCTTCCACCGATTGCGGATTTTGAACCTTTGATTACTGAGAAGACAAAAGCAATCATGGTTTGTAATCCCAACAACCCCACCGGTTACCTGTATTCCAGAGAAGAGATGGAGTCATTAAAAAACTTGGTTAAGGAGCACGATTTGTATCTAATTGCTGATGAGGTTTACAGAGAGTTCTGCTATGATGGCCAWGAACACTTTTCGGCCATGCACCTGGAAGGCATAGATGACCACGTCCTCCTGGTGGATTCGGTATCCAAGCGATACTCTATGTGTGGAGCAAGAGTCGGGACACTTATTTCCAAGAATAAAAAAGTGATGGGCACCGCCCTCAAGTATGCGCAAGCCAGGCTAAGTCCACCAACGTTCGGGCAAATCGCTGCGGAAGCTGCGCTGCAGACTCCTCAATCATACTTTGATGCGGTATCGGCCGAGTATGTAAAGCGCAGAAACCTGGTAGTTAAATTATTGAATGACATGGATGGTGTATTCTGTCCCAATCCAAGTGGTGCATTCTATGTCATTGCTCGCCTGCCGATTGATGACGGTGATCGCTTCTGCCAATGGCTACTTGAAGCGTTTGAGTTAAATGGCCAAACGGTGATGATGGCTCCTGCTTCAGGATTTTATGCTACTGAAGGCCTGGGGAAAAACGAAGTGCGAGTTGCCTATGTATTGAACCAGGATGACCTTAGAGCCGCAATGGCCTGTCTAAAAGCTGCTCTTGATTCGTATCCAGGGCGCAATTAATCTCCAGGCCAGGCGTAAAAGCAACTGCACTTGCTTACATGGGAGGTGGGATAAGAGATCTTCTTAAAACGGCAAGACAGGTGTACTTAAAAAACTATTTAGCTTGTGTTGTTGCACGATTATGGAGATTCCTCCCTGCCCGACGCAGACAAGCTCGACTGCGTGGATGTCCTTCGGTCGCCGAAGGCTTGTCGCCTATGCTCCAGAGCTTTGGCGACGGAGCACCGAAGACGCGACGGAATGACAAATTATTTGGATAGTTTGGTGGAAACGGAGACAGTCCTGAACTCTAATTGGGGATTATTCGAAGTCTGTATAGAGCAAGTATCCCTTTCTAATTCGCTTATAGTGCAGCAGGTCTTGTTCCCAGGACTTGGCAATGTCCTCCTCATTTAACCCATCAATAATTTGCTGCTTTAAAGTGCTGTTTCCAGCCAGGCTATTGAAGTAATTGTTAAAGAACTTCTCCTTGTCCGGGGAATCTTGATAAGCGCCAGTTAACCAATACAGATATAATCCCTGATAATTCTTGAGGATCATGTTGCTAAAATTACGCAGATCGTGGCCGTAGCAGACCGTTCCTTTATACGGAGGATTCTTGGCACCAGGGGTAGACTTGGGTTTGAATTTAAATTTGGCGTTCTGCATATCCGGATGACCCAACGCTTGGAAAGGATGATCTGTACCTCGTCCTACCGAGATAAAGGTACCCTCAAATAGCCCTAAGGAAGGATACAGATAGATGGATTGCATGTTCGGCAGATTGGGCGACGGTTTGATTGGCAATTGATATAGTGAACTATGCGTGTAACCTTCACAAAGGATGTGAATCAAATCGCATTTTACTTGGTTCTTGAGCCATCCCTGCCCGTTAATCATCCGCGCATATTCAGCGATGGTCATTCCATGGACCAGCGGAACCGGGTGCAGGCCGACGAAGGATGTATACTCTTCCTCCATCGTTGGACCGGCAACGTAGTAGCCATTTGGATTGGGCCTATCCAAAATCAGGAACTTCACCTCGTTCTCCGCACAGGCTTCCATTACATAATGCATCGTTGAAATGTAGGTGTAAAAGCGCACACCCACATCTTGGATATCAAAAATAACAATGTCAATTCCCTCTAAATCCTCGGAGCTCGGCTTATGGTGCTTGCCGTAGAGCGAAACGATCGGTAAGCCCGTTTTCTTGTCTTTGTAATTTTGAACTTTCTCCCCCGCATCAGCAGAGCCCCTGAATCCGTGCTCTGGACTAAACACTTTTTTAATCGTTATTCCCCTGGAAAGCAACGTGTCTACCAGGTGTTGATCCCCTACCATCGAGGTTTGATTGGCAATAATGGCTATGGACTTTCCCTTGAGAATAAACAGATAGAGGTCCATGCGCTCCGCTCCAACCACGATCTTGGAATCAGCCTGACGGCCTACCCGACTTTTGTATACTGTCTTTTGTGATACACCTTCAACAGCGATCAAAAGAAAAAGAAATAGAAAGAATACGTTCATCAACCTCATAATAATCACTTTATCATTCTGGGCCTTGAATAATTTTGACAGCTGCCTCTGTCTACCTCAATAGGTTGGCACGAATTTACGAATCCCCATCTTTTAAAACACCTGAAATTTATTTAGTCAAGAGCAGTGAATCTTGCCTCAGCTATTCAAAGTACCCGAGATATGCCCTTATCTGCACGGAATATTATCCCTATGCTGTTTAACTATTATTAGGACAATTCTCCTCTCACATATTTCACACCAGACTGATGATGCCAGGATCCTAATTGACTGATAAATCGCGAATGTGTTAGACTAATCCCCATTTACAGTTAATTTTGTTTTCAAATCGATCAATGAATACTGCCTACTATATTGCTCGCCGCCTCATCCGATCTCCGGATAAAAGTAAAAAGGACGGCAATGGCTCCAGCGATACAGATAGCGCACCAAAATCCCGATCATCCTTTGTAGGCACCCAACCAATCATCATGATTGCCACGGCGAGTATTTCACTCGGCATAGCCATAATGATCGTAGCGATCGCCATTGTTACTGGATTCAAAACCGAGATCCGATCCAAGGTGATTGGATTTGGCTCACATATTCAAATCACCAATTTCGATTCAAATTCCTCTTTTGAGCCCTCTCCTATTGAAAGGGATCAACATTTTTACCCCTCGCTAGATACGGTAGAGGGCATTCGTCATATTCAGGTATATGCCACCAAGGCCGGGATTATTAAAACCGGGGACGAGATAGAGGGCGTAGTTTTAAAAGGGATCGGCAGTGACTTTGACTGGGCCTTTTTTGAATCCAAAATCGTAGCTGGTAAATCCTTTAAGGTCATTGAAGGTGAAAAGTCAAACAATGTGCTCATCTCCAAATTCACGGCCAATAAATTAAACCTCAAAGTTGACGACCAGCTACTCATGTACTTCATCCAGAAATCTCAACGCATCAGAAAGTTTACCGTTTCAGGCATCTATAGTACCGGGTTGGATGAATTCGACAAACTGTACGTGCTGGGAGACATTCAGCATATCCAAAAACTGAATAATTGGGACCCTGACCAAATTGGTGGCTTCGAAGTACTCATTGATGATTTCGATGAACTCAATAAGCTGGGAGAGTATGTTTACAATGAAATTGGCGCTGAGCTT
Organism: Flavobacteriales bacterium; assembly: GCA_016764395.1. GTDB lineage: Bacteria > Bacteroidota > Bacteroidia > NORP154 > NORP154. The sequence continues at coordinate 879 of JAESRW010000158.1, read as the reverse complement.
TTTTCCCAGACTATTAGAGAATCAAATTCACAAATCTTCGACTGGCTTGATCTTCAAAACATCAATGCCCGCATCATTTTATTCCTCATGATATTTGTGGCTGGCATCAATATGGTCTCCGCTTTATTGATCCTGATTCTCAACAGGACCAAGATGATTGGCATCCTCAAGGCCGTTGGAGCTAATAACTGGATGATAAGAAAGGTATTCATCTACGTAGCAACCAGTTTAATTGGCAAAGGATTGTTTTGGGGCAATTTGGTTGGCATTGGCCTTTGCTGGTTACAGATGAAGTATGGCATTGTTGGCTTGGACCAGGAATCGTACTATGTCTCTGTGATTCCTGTTATTCTAGATGTGTCGAGCATTATTTACCTCAACTTATTGACCTTACTGGTTAGTGTAGTGTTTCTCATTCTACCCTCCTGGATCGTCACCAGAATTCAACCGGTGAGCGCGATGCGGTTTAACTAGATGTTATGCCACATTAGGTATGCTTCCAAGAGATGCAATATGAAAGCAAAAAAGGCAATACAAATTACGGGTAAATTATTATTAGGACTACTCATTATCGCAATCGTATTTTTTGTATCAATGTTCTTTGTTACAAAAGGAGATTACGCTGTTCCACAAACAGTTGAGAATGATAAATCAATCCCTCATATTGAAATTGACGATGTTGTTTTTCATGCCGAGACATTTGGAAATGACACTAATCAAACAGTTATTGTCATTCATGGTGGGCCCGGGAATGATTATAGGTATCTCCTCCCACTTAAGGAATTATCCAAAAACTATTTCGTTGTTTTTTACGACCAAAGAGGGACTGGGTTATCACCAAGAGTTGAAGAAAAAGAACAGTCTCTTGAAAATTCATTG
>JAESRW010000141.1 GCA_016764395.1 Flavobacteriales bacterium | reverse complement strand
TGCTGGCGTGTTTTATGGTGCCTTCTCTTGCTTGGATTTATTTGAGCACATGTTCAAAGCGTGTCGTGAATTTAACGACTAAATATAAGATATGTCGTATTAGCGATTTAATAACGTCTAAAAAACAACCCATTATAGCGATTAAGTATTACGCAATTTCAGAAGTTCAACTAACGTTAAATTAACGGGAGCGACAATATGAAGAGGCTAATACTTATGACTATACGCAAACTAATTAATTTCATGGATGTTATCGATATACCAGATCAAACCGAGACGCGCGACTATGCCGAGATTGAAAGAATTACTAATCGAATTGGATCAAGAGCTATCTTCGCGCCATTTTACCGAGTCAGAGAATGCAGGGTATCGAGAGCTTATAACGGTGGCGCTAATGGATAATGGGTGGTTGCACCTTCTAAAATCAGGCGTTAGAGCTGGGGTTAGGGTTAAATCTAAGAAGCGACAGGGCGTAACCCAGGCGGATATACTTATCGAGCTGATGAAATCGATAGCTGATGAAGGGGATACTGAGGTTGCAAGGCTATTGGGGGTGATTAATGGCAATTAAATGGAAATGCACAGCGGTTAATATATGCACTGTACTTATTGGTCTTGGATTAGTGGCAATTGTGGCGATGTAAGCTATATTTAAGTAAATCCCCGACAAGGACTTTCCCCCGAAAGGCTAGGTACATCCGCAAGGTGATATGTACAGCCGAATTAGCCCACTTCAACGTGGGTTTTTTTATGTTTACTCGGTATGCTATAATTTGTTTTATTTTGCGGGTGTTAAATGCGGCAGGCTTACATCATAAAAACGTTTATAGGGCCGGTTTCAATGTTGGGCATACCAAAGAACGGCACCCATACGCTAGAAATGTACAAATCCGGCACGATAGATGAGGGCAAAACTCACCAATTCCCCCTAAGAATAGCCTTTATAAGAGAACCTTTTGATAGGTGGCTAAGTGCGTTTTTCTTCATGGCTACCACAGGTTATCTATTAGACGGTGTGCGCTTATCATCATATGATCAGTTTGTTGATTTGGCGCTTGTTTCTGATGACGAACATTTAACCCCGCAATCCAGGTTTATTGATGGTTCGTTTGTTAACAAAATCATGTGTTTGAAATCAATGTCTGACGTATTAGGGCGGCTTTCTGATGTGAAGATAACAAAAGAGAATGCAGCACCTAGAGAGGATATAGACACAAGCTACAGAAAAGATGAGGTTATGATGAGATATCAGGCTGACACAGAAATGTATAATAGGTTGGTGGCTTAATATGGCGTTTCCAAAAGACTCTTTTGCTACAGCTGGTTCAAATACCATAACCCTACAATATAACGCCGATGAAGATGATTTTATGTTCCTCTCATTTTCGGGGCGTTATGTTACATTGCCGGCCACACCTACGGGCTGGACATTATTAACCTATAACGCAGTAGCGGCCAACGCGGTATCCAGTAGATACTGGTTTAGGCGAGCCACATCTTCAGAGCCTACTAGCGTTACATTAGTGGGTAACGTTTCTGTACAGTTCGCTCAGATTACTAGCTATGGGGAAGTTCATACAACTACCGCGTTTGATGTAACGCTGACTTCGAGAACTAGTTCTGTGGTTGCCACACCTTCCTCAACGGCTATAACTCCAGTAACCGCCAATACACTTATCGTATACCTAGCTACTGGTAACACCCGTACAATGGTTCCCGCTCCGGGGATTATAAAAACAGCCAGGAACACCGAGCTACTAGCTTACTATACTTATGGTGGGGCGGCTTTGGATGTAGTTCCCGCTAGAGAGTGGCAGGTTGTAGATGATGCAACCATAAACCCAACAATAATAACTATTGCATTAAGGGACGCGGGAAGCGATATACGCAGGGGGTTTATCGATGTAGATAGTCCTCCTGCTGATTTGCTTCATGTTCTTGGTGAAAATGGTGTAACGGGTGCGCAAACAGGAACGGGGGTTATAAACTTTTCATCTACTGGGACCAATGTAATCCCTACGTTACAAGGGATAACTACAGAATTTTCAAGCCTTCCGTCGCAGGGTCAGTTCGAGGATGGGATAGTTAGTAGCGGGTTTTTCACCTCTGCCAGCAATAAATCGGACATGTTTGTAAGAGGGAGCAGCACGAATGTCTCCTATGACATAGAAAGTGACATTATTTCCTTTTCAGGTAGTGGATCTCCGGTTATATATGGGACGTTCTCCGTAGATGCTAAAAGTTTTCTGATAGGCGATGGTACAAATTTTAGAGCTTGGAGGATTGACGCCAAAGATACCAAGCCTACAGGCTCTGTTGCCCCAGTGGTTCATTTGATTGAGGTTGATGGTGGGTTTGAGTCTGAAGAGTTCGGTACAGTTAACGCAACCGTCCTTCAGAATATTGATAATTACGCTCTAGGCAACCCTGGAAAAGAGAGCTACAGAGGCCAGAACTGGGGATTTTTGTATAGATTGAAAACTATGACGGTCTTAGGTGGAAGTACAACTACGCCGGTTGACATGTCTATAGGCGTAGAGTGTGCGGAAACATCATCCCTTAGAACCATATCGAACCAGGGCCAACAGTCACAAACCCAGTTCTTTTGTGCTCAGAAAATCAGGGTAGGGGATGGCGTAAGGCCCGTAATATGGAATAGCCAGCAGCATTCATTAGAGTGGCCAGCGATATCCAACCCAGCAACCAGGCGCGTACAAGTACAGATTAGCGCGGGGCTTCTTGGGTTCTCGATTCTGGCCAGTTCAGCAGATGATATCGATTTCTCGACTACTGTTTTTAACATGGGGAATCTTAATGTATGGGAGCTAGAGAGCGGCACCAGCACCTCTGCCACCTATAGCGAGGTAGGCGCGTTAATAATCAGTGGTGAGATAATATTACGGACTATTGGCCGAGCCATTGTTGGCATGACGTTTACAGCATGCAATCAGATTACGCAAAATACAGCCGATTTGTCAGGCGGAAACACCATAGATAGCTGCATCCAGACTAACGCTATAGTGGTTACTTCAGAGGCTCTTTTTGAAAACCTAGCCAACTGTACATTCACTAACAATAACCGAGCCATACAGATAACCGGCAATCAGTCGGGAACATGGACAGATGACCCAAATTTAACGGTATCGGGCAACACGTTTGATATCGAATACACGGGGACCACTAACTTCTCGATTCCATCGGCTAACACGCTGACGGTTAATAATGCGTCGAGTGGTGTTTTAACAATTGTAACTCCAGTACTGACGCTAAATATCAACAGCGATACAGCAACGACACTAATTAGATACTTTGAAGATGATTCTCAAACCGTTGTAGATAGCGCAACAGGAACAACGTTAGCCTATAATTTCCCTGATACAGACGTTATTGACATTGAGCTAGTCAAGCAATCATACGTACCTATTAACAGCCAAGACGTTGTGCCTTTCGACGGTAATATCAATTTCATCATGGACTTTGACGAAAGCTATAATAGCGGTCACGGGCTAACGATTACCACCGAATATGATTATGTACGAGCTACCAAAGTATTAACCATCAACAGTGATCAAAACGCGCTCGATGTACGCTCAAGCCTAGCTGATGTAATCCGTACTAACTCAAGCTATTTCAACACGCCATTGCTGATGATGTCTATACCAGGACTGACCCGCGTAGATTTGACTGATGGCATGACCATAACCAGTATGGCTACGTGGAAAGGCGCGGGAATGGAAATGTTCGACGCTGCTGATGCATTAAACCCATTAGAAAAGTGGTTTGTGCTGAAGTCAGGCGGATTCATTACAGGCTCAACAACTCACTTTAGGCAGACAGATTCGGGCAATTCCACAGCAGTAACGCTGACTAATAACGTTGTTGATGAAGCTTTCCAGTATTGGGACGATCCAAACCACGATGGTTCAACGGCTGACGGATTTGATTTCTCTGACTACATGGTCACAAAGGCATTCCTAGCAGGATCTAAGCAAGCAAGATCAGATTTATTGGTCGATGCCGGTATCAGTGCGATTGCGTCTAACTCGTATCAAGTAGTTTTAGCTAATGAGGCTCATGGATACTCAGGCAGTGATCCAGGCGTATCGGGTGATATTACCCTTATAGCTGGCGGAACCTTTGGCGGTGAAGTATTCGCTTATGAGTGGGTAGATGGCGGCACAACTTCAGGCGTAGATATAGCTGATCAAATAAACTTCAATGGCGCTAATGATCCAAATGGAATAATACCAGGCGGAACGGGCCTAAGATGGTTCGAATTGTCCGACATGGTTATACATAACGCAACGGCAGTTGAGACAGAAAGAGGCTTTGAAGAGGGCACTACACCAACGCTGGTTGGATTCTATGCGTCTAGAGGTGGATTAGATCACCCTAGCTTTACACGATTCCAGGCTGATAATGGAAACTACTTTACACCAGCAGTAACGGCTAACGCGCAAACATTGGGCATAGAAGCAAATAGTTATCTACAGGTTATCAACAAGACAGCTAAAGAATCAGCCATATGGGTGCTATCAACTGCCTATGTAGCTGGTGATAGGCGATTACGCACGCTAGGAACCGGAACAGAGCTAACCACAGGGCTTTACATGCGTTGCACGACTGGCGGCACTAGTGGAGGTTCAGAGCCTACATGGGACACTACGCCAGGTAACACGACCAACGATAACACTGTGGTTTGGGAAACTATGGCCATTGCTGTAGAAGATGGCGTTCAAGGTAGTGATTGGAGCCTTGCATATACTGAGGGCGAAGAGTTCAAGGCCGGCGATCAAGTTAGATATCGGGTAGCCTTTGAAAATGGCGCGTCTTACAAATTCCCAATTGAGGCGATAACAATTGCAACCTCAACAGGATTTACAATTCTAATTAGCCAAGTCGATTGGGTAGAGGTTAATACATGGGCTATCGATGGTTCAGCGGAAACTAATTGGGTAAAAGATGGGACCAATATCGATATTGATATAGTCGGCAGTGGGTCAGGCACCAAGAAGTCACTGGTTGCATGGTGGGCGTTCCTAATAGCTAGTGACTCCGAAGGTATAGAGTTGTTTTGGGATGCTTACGATGTTGAAAGCTCGGCATCTATTAAGCAGGATGTTAGCGTAGTTGATGTGGTAATTGAGAAGACCAGCGCCGGCAACTTCCAATTTACTGATAATGACATTCGATACTACAGAAGCGACTTTTCAAGCCCTTACGATACTACGGGCAATTCAATATTTATGGATTATTCAGGTGTGCCGTTGATAGTTGAAACCGGCGTATCAGGGTTGACCGCTCCAGAATCAGCGCAATTAGGCGTCATTGATTCTGTAGACGGAAAAGTAGACATTATTGACGGCATAGTTGATGCAATATTGGTTGATACTGGCACAACGTTACCAGCCCAAATAGATACAAGAATGCCAACAACTCACATAGACGCTACAGCGGGTAAGGTTGATGGCGTAGCACTGGTAGACACGACCACAACCAATACAGATATGCGCGGTACTGATGGAGCCAACACAATAGCTCCAGACAATGCGACTATTGCAACGATCGATGCAAAAGTAGATATAATTGATACTAACGTGGACGCAGTAAAGGCTAAGACTGACAGCCTGACATTCACGAAAGCGAATGAATTAGATTCTAATATTCAGAGCGTGAATGACACTACTGTAGTAGGTGACGGCCAAACAGGTAGCGAGTGGGGTTCATAATTGGCTAGTAGTTGGGCGCAAAGCTGGGGTAGCTCATGGCTGAATGCGTGGGGAACCATATCCACAGAGCTATGGACGGTTCAAGATGACAGCGTTACTAATTGGACGGGGCAAAATGATGAAGTCGATAGCTGGATAGCTCAAGCTGATCAATCTACCGTATGGTCAGACCAGGCGAACGATACAAGCACATGGAGCCTACAAGCTGACGAATCTAATACGTGGGCACAACAAGCAGACGAAACGCCAGCATGGGCAACACAGGCCGATACCGTGACTATTTGGGATGACCAGGCTAATAGTGTTACTATATGGACAAAGCAGGCTGACAACTCTATTGCATGGGATGACAAAGACGACGAATCCGATACATGGACAAAGCAGCCTGACACCACAACAACGTGGAATTGAGCAACCCATAGCGGGACTCATGCAGAACAACCTAAGAGGACTCTGTATATGGCTAAGACAAGAGCGCAAGAGAATCGCGCAGTTAGACAGGAGGCATTAAGAGAGTGGCTGTCTAAGAAGTGTACAGCACAACATCTTGTTGATAACATTGATAAAATCGAAGCGCTAGACCATACCTCTGAAACGTTCAGGAATGAGCTTGATAAGTACAAGGTAGCCAACGATCAAAGATTAAGAGTAATGAACAAATACTTGCCTGATGTAAGGACAGTTGAGTTAACAGGTGAGGCAGGCGAAGCAATTCAAGTAGCCAGCACATTCGAATTTATCCCCGTAGGCTCTAACGCTTGAATAAGATCAGCATAGAGTACGTTAAGAACCTATATCCCATATTTACCAAACCTAAGCGTATTAAAATCATTGTCGGCGGTCGTGGCTCAACTAAGAGTACCGGCATTGCTGACTATGTAGCTGCTAAGGTATCGAGTGGTGAATTGTGGTGTTGCGCTCGTGAGAATCAGAATTCAATTGAAGAATCAGTACACAGGACAATACTTGATGAAATTAGCAGGCTGGGCATACAAGGATTCGAAGATACAAAAACGTCTATTACTCATGAGACAAGCGGAGGACGCACATTTTATAGGGGGCTTGCTCGTAACATTACTAGCCTCAAGTCTACTCTTTCAGGTGTTGACGGCCTTTGGATAGAGGAAGGCGAAGATATAAGCGACAACACGCTAAGGGTATTGACAGCATCCGTTCGGCTTAATGCAGATGACACAGAGCGGCTATTAGATGGCAACAAACTAGAATCTATTGAACAGCTGGACGCATTGCTAGCTAATTCAGATATCAAGATGCCTGAAATCATTATTACAATGAACAGGGGGCAAAGATCTGGAGCTGTTGCTAAGAAGTGGTTGGCAAGGGCTGAGAGTGAGCTTAAACGTTGCGGGTATTACGAAGACGATACCGTGATGGTCGTGCAGATGAACTACACCGACATGCCACAATCATGGTTCATTGCCAGCGGATTAGAGCAAGAGCGGCTAGATGATTTAGATAAGTTATCTACAGCTCAGTACCGACATAAGTGGCATGGCGATTATCTTGACGAAGTAGACAACAGCATAATCAAGCCTGAATGGTTCGATGCTTGTATTGATGCTCACAAGATTGAACACCTTAAAGAAACATTTGCCCCGCATGGTTCACGTATTGTCGCATTCGATCCTATGGACGATGGCAACGATGCACACGGTTACGCACAACGCAGAGGATCAATCATTGAAAGAGTATTACAGAAGACTAAGGGTGAAATCGACGTTGGCACTGATTGGGCGACTGAATTGGCTATTAACAACAAGGCTGACCACTTCGCCTGGGATGCTGATGGAATGGGTACCGGACTCAAGCGACAGGTCTCAGATGCATTTAATGGAACCCGTGTTAAGTTTGGAGGGTTCCATGGTGGGCTTTCCGGTAAGGGCCAAGATATGGCTGAGAAGGTCTACCTTCCTCTTGATACGGAAGGTACTGAGAAACCTAAAACCTACGCTGAAACTTTTAAGAACAACCGAGCGCAATACTATACCCTCTTAGCTGACAGGATGTATAACACCTACAAATGTGTGAAGCGTGGCAAGTACATTGACCCTGATGACATGATTAGCTTTGATTCTGATGGCATTGAAGACATGGATAGCATTAGATCAGAGCTTTGTGCTATCCCTAGAAAGGATAATACGAATGATTTAATCCAGATATTAGCTAAGTCAGATATGAAAAAGTTAGGGATTAGCAGTCCTAACATGGCTGATGCTATAATGATGACAATGCGACCACCTAAGCAAAAGCCTAAGTGGGGTAAACTCGACTATCAGAAGGTGTCAGTAGCATGAGTATTAAGCAAGGTAACGAGATCAAAGAGCTTCGCGGTAGAATTGAAGCGCTGGAAGGCAAGATCAACGAGCTAGGTTTAGAGCCTCGCAAGGTAGCAGGCTTTTCAGACGTAGAAGTTAAGCCAGCTCCTAAGAAAGCCAAGAAGACTAAAGCGAAGGTTGAAGGAAGCGAATAATGCCTAAAATGTCAGATAGTGAATTGTTAGCACTGGTCAATGAAGCCGAGCGCGATGCGGTTCGCTATTCTGCTGAGTTTATGAACGAGAACGAAAACCTGCTGAAACGTTATAATGGCGAGCCTTACGGTGATGAGGTGGAAGGGCAAAGTCAGGTTGTTACGTCTGACGTTCAAGACACCGTAGAGTCAGACATGCCCAGCCTGGTTAGAATCTTCTTAGGCTCTAAGGACATAATGACCTTTGATCCGGCTACCAATAGTGATGCTGACAAGTTAGAAGCAGAACAGAAAACTAAGTACGTTAACTGGTTAATACGCAATCAGGCCACATCATTTAAAGTTATACATGATTGGATAAAAGACGCTGAAATACAGAAGTTAGGCGTTGTTAAGTTTGGCTATGAAGAGGTCGAGCGCACAGAGATCGACGAATGGGACGGTATTAACGAGGAAGAGCTGGAGATAATCGATATACAGCTCAAAGTGCAGTCCGAGAAAGGCGTCAAGGTTGAATACATTGAACAAGCTGATAACGATGATGACACCAAGTATATAAAGGTTCGGCAAACATTCATTGATAAGCGCTTCTTTGTTCGCGGTGTACCTACTGAAGACTTTATTATTTCACGAAATGCAGCTGATGAAGATGACGCAGAGATAATCGGCGATACTTCATTGGTGACTCGTGGTGAGTTGGTGGCTGCTGGTTATGATGAAGCCATAGTTAAACAGCTACCTTCAGTTAATGACCAAGACGAAGTAAGCACCATGAAGGCCATCCGCTTTCGTGATCAAGGTGGCGACAAAGACAGTGAAGATATAAGTCATTGGGCAAGTCAATTAATACAAGTGTTCTATCTCTATGTGAAAGTTGACTATGATAATGATGGCATTGCAGAGCGCCGATATATCGTTAAAGCTGGGAATGTAATACTTGAAAACGAACAGCATGGAATGGTTCCTTATGCTATTAACAGCGCTATTCTTATGCCCCACAGTGCTATTGGTCGTGGTCGTGCTGAGTTAGTCACTACACACCAACGGGTATCTACCGTACTCACTCGCAACATACTGAACAATATTTATAACGTGGCAAATGGTCGCGTAGTTGTTAACGACGAACAAACGAACATTGACGACTTATTAACCGTTAGGCCTAATGGAATTGTTAGGACTGAAGGCGACCCAACAAGTGCAGTGTTCCAGCTCCAGACGCCGTATATTGGCGATCAAGCGCTACAAGTTATTCAATACTGGGATAGTCTCAAATCTCAATCAACTGGCAATCAGCTAGCTAATCAGGGCTTAGACGCTGACAGATTCGGTGAAGAGTCAGTTGCTAGATTCGAAGGCATGAGCAAAAGCGGGGCGGCTAAGACTGAGTTGGTAGCGCGCGTCATGTCTGAGACAGGATTTAGGAAGCTGTTTGACGGTATGGCTTGGTATGTAAGCCGGTATCAGGTCGAAGATTTAGAGATAATGATTCTCGGCAAGCCTATGACTATCCAGCCTTTAAAGTGGGTATCTCACAACTCCATCACTAGTAACGTGGGTTTAGCTGCTGGCGATGACGAAGCAATGCTGCAAAACATGGGGCAATTGTTCCAGATACTTCAGCAATTGAAGGCTACAGGATCGACAGTTACCGACGATAAGAAGATTTACAATGTCATGGTCAAGATACTAGGCAGCATGGGTATTAGTCGAATTGGTGACTTTGCCAATGATCCAGAGATACCACAAGAAGTATTAATGGCTGAGAATGCGCAAATGAAGGGTATGCTGCAACAGCTACAAGGCCAAGAAGATCCATTGGCTAAGGCCGCAATGATAGAGCAGCAAGGCAAGATTGCAGTAGCTCAAGGAACATTACAGCTGAAGGCCGCTGAACTAGAAGAGAAGCGGCGACAGGCTAACGTTAAAGAATTGGCAGATGCTAACCAAACAATCGCAGATTTAGAGTTCAAGTACTCTGAATTAGAATTGAAATTTAACACTGACATACCAGGCCAAGGCCAAGGGGCATAAATGAGTGAATTGAAGGATAGACAGGAATTAGTACGGGGCGATCAAGCAAGCGCTGTACTGAACAACCCGATCTATCAGGAAGCTTTTGTGATGATTCGTGCGCGGTTAATGGAGGAATTCCAGAAGACCAAGTTTAAAGAGAATGACGAGCGTAACGAAATATGGCGCAAGATGCAGACTGTTGAATGGGTGGATAAACACTTTAAACAGGTCATGCAATCCGGCAACGTCGCAAAAGCAACCCTTGTCGAACGTGGCAAGAAATTCATTCCAGGTATATAATTATGTCACAAGATATTTTAGATAAGATCAAAGCTTTAAATACTACAACGGATCTCCCAGAGACAACCGACGAAGTGATTGAGGCAGTAGACGTGTCAGATGATGACACTTTATCCGATGAAGTTGATGTTGACGAAGTCGAAGAGTTAGAAACAGAAGAGGAAGTTGAAGCGGTTGCAACGGATGATGTAGAGGAATCCTACTTTGATATTAACGGAGTAGAGACAAGCCTTTCACAGATTCTAGAGTGGCAGCAAGGCAACCTTAGACAATCTGACTACACGAAAAAGACCACCAATGTAGCTGAGAAGGACAAGGCGCTAGATGCCAAGTCATTACAGCTAGACGCAGCACTTACCTCACTGAATGAGAAGGTTGCTACGTTAGATGGTCTTATTTCAGAAGAGGAAGCGAGTATTGATTGGGATGAATTAGCAGATGAAGACGCCAGCGAGTATCTGAAACAACGGCGGAAACTTGACGCTAAGAAGGCTAAGTTGGTAACGGCCAAGGCCCAGCAAAAAGAACAGTTTAATGCGAAGTTAGCAGAGGAAAGTAACATACTCATTGGTAAGATACCGGCCTGGTCAGATCCACAGGTTAGAGATAGTGAGTTTAAGGCAGCCCTCGAATACGCATCAAGCATAGGTATGGATTTAACAGGTGTTTCAGATCACCGTGTTTATTTATCCCTGGTTCAAGCTTCCAAATTCAACGCAATCGACAGCAAAAAGGCATTAACTGCCAAGAAGGTGCGTAAAGCTCCGAAGGCTGTTAAAGCTGTAAAAGGCAGAGCAAAGGCTAAACCTACTGAGATGCAGGACGCTAAGGCGCGTTTACGCAAGTCAGGGTCTAAGTCAGACGCACTAGCCGCAATTAAACAACTTTCCTCAAGATAAGGTGACATAAAATGACTCAACCAGCAGATACGTTTGACAGTTATGATGCAGTTGGTAACCGTGAAGACCTAGCCGACATTATAACAATGATTTCTCCATCCACTACTCCATTGCTTTCTGGTATTGCAAAAGTGCCGGCAACAGCAACTAACCACGAGTGGCAGACCGATGTACTAGCGACTCCTTCAGCTACTAACGCAGTAATTGAAGGCGATGATGCGACTACTACCGCCTCTACTCCTACCGTTCGACTAGGTAACCGCACACAGATCAGTGATAAGGTGCCTCGTGTTACAGGTACTCAACGCGTCGTTGATTCTGCGGGTCGCTCTGATGAAATGGCGCTCCAGATTATGAAGTCTGGTTTAGAGCTTAAGACTGATGTTGAGTCTACTCTATTCGCTAACAATGCTCAGGTAACAGGTAATAGCTCAACAGCTCGTGAAGCTGCTGGTATCCCTGCATGGCTAGCAACTAACACCGACTTTGGTGGTGGTTCTGGTGCTGATCCTACTGGTGACGGTACTGATGCGCGTACTGATGGTGATCAACGTGCTTTCACTGAGTCTCAATTGAAGTCTGTATTGGCTTCATGTTGGGATGAAGGCGGCGAGCCAGATACTATCTTTGTTGGATCATTCAACAAGCAGACTCTATCTGCGTTCTCAGGTGGCGCTACTCGTAATATCGAAAGCAGCGCGAAGAAAATCATCAATGCTGTTGATGTATATGTGAGTGACTTTGGTGACTTGGTTATCATGCCTAGCCGACACATGCGATCTCGTGATTGCTTAGTGTTAGAGATGGACAAGTGGAAGTTCGCTGTATTGCGTGATTTCCAATCCAGTGAGCTGGCTAAAACTGGTGATACTGATCGTGAGCAAATGCTTGTCGAGTACACGCTTCAGTCTTCTAACGAAGCAGCTAGTGGTGGTATCTTCGATTTAACCACTTCTTAATCTGGCGGGGGCTTCGGCCCCTTCTTTGGAGGATACGAAATGAGTACTTTTAATCTAAACAACGTCTTTCTGACAGTTCAGATTGCCGATGTATCAAGCGCGGATCAGGTCTATATCCCTATTACCGACGAAACAGCCGGTGAAGTGGTAGAGATTCGTACTGCTATCGATGGTGCAATAACTTCGGTTGATGCGATCATAACCCCTAAGATCGGCGGCACAGCTATGACCAATGGAGCAATTACTATTGCTTTCTCTGGTTCGGCTGCTGGCACTACTGATGTTTCACGGCCTACTGGCTTACGCACTGTTGCGGCTGGTGATGCTATCGAAATAGAAACTAACGGGGCCTCAACTGGCACTCGTAAACTTGCGGTAACTATCGTAATTAAGAGGTAAATGAATGTCTAAGTTCTTGTTCGACGTTAATGGCGATATTGTAAGCACGCTACATTATGACGAAATGTCTGATACTACGACTATCAAGCAGATTCAGGATGTGGACCCTTACCTTGAAGCCAATAAAGCCGAGCGGGATTCTCAGACTTCACTCTCTAAAATGGGGGATGGCTTGCAAAAGATCGCATCTATTCCCCTAGTCTTAATCGATCAATGGCGCAAAGAGATTGGCAGTGATCCATTGCACCTATCTAATCGCGGTTGGTTAATGCGCAGGCTTAATGATCCAGCTTATTCGAAGTTAAGAACCAGAACAGGAAATTTCTAATGAAGATGATGAAGATAACAGGCGAAGGGTCAGGTGCTACCACTGGCGGTTCTAGTGCAACTATAGCAATACCGGTTGATGCTTCAGGCGTTAAAGCTGAAAAGGTTCTAATCACTGTTGAAGGTGCTACTTATGTATTGCCTGGATTAAGTGGCGCAACTGCTACAACCTCAAGYATTATCGTTTCACATGACGAACCACTAGCGCTTGATGTGTTGGGACTATCCCATATTGCACACTTACAACTAACGGCAGCGCAGCGAATCACAGTAACCCCTATTGATTGAGTAATTAACAATGGCTTTAGATACGTTTGCTAATTTAAAGACTCAGATTATAGACTTCTCACATCGCGGTGATATCTCTAATAGGATAGATGATTTCATTGTGCTAGCTGAAGAGGCTATGTATGCCAATCCTGATTTCCCTTTGCAGTTACGGCAGATGGAGACTAGAGCGGAAGCGACTACAGGCCCTACCAGGTTCTTAGCCCTTCCTGATGGCTTTATAACTATGCGTAGGCTTAAGCTTAATATCGGCGGTGGTAGTTGTGACGTTCAATACATGGCTCCAGATCAAATGGCCATCCAAAGCGCGAGCGGTCAACCTAGATTCTTTACTGTTACCTCACAATTAGAGTTTGACCGAGTGCCTGATTCTACTTATACGGTAGACATGCAGTATTCAGCCATACCCACTCCATTGAGCGCGGCTAATCCTACTAATATAGTTCTAACCAACCATCCTTCTGCCTATTTATACGGTGCATTGACTGCATTATTTGGATGGGCGAACGATACCGAGAACGAGGCCAATTATCAGCGGAAGTTCTTCGGGATTATCCAAGGCATTAATAAGCGATACAAGCAAGGTCGCTATGGTCCGGCTCCTAAGATGCGCATAGAAGGTGCCACCCCTTGACGTTCCAAACCGTACCGGTAAATTTCGTAGGGCAATCATACGCTCATAGGTCTAGGTCGTTATCTAGCCAGGTGACAATGAATATGATTCCTGAGTTTGTGCCTACTGGTAAGACTGAGGCGGCAATGACCAGCTGGCCAGGTTCTAAATCGTTCTCTACTGCTGGTGGTATTGATCGTGGAATGCATGTTTTCGCTAAAGAATTGTACAAGGTTACAAATAACACCCTATTCAAGATTGATTCGCTAGGCAATCAAACAAGCTTAGGCACCATCCAAGGTACTAACCCCTGCATATTCGCTGATAACGGCACTACTATGCGGATTGCCACAGGTAGCCAAGATTACTTAGTGACTGCTGACGTATTGACCGAGCTAACAGACCCAGATTTGAAGCCTGGTAACTCTGTTACTTTCCTTAATAACCTGATGATCAATGACTCTGACGGTGGGCAATTCCAGGTTTCAGACTTCGGTGTTCCTGGTTCGATTGCTCCGAATAACTTTGCCACTGCTGAAAGCGCACCTGATGACACTATCCGAGTGTATGCATTCAATGAGCGCATATTTCCATTCGGTGATGTAAGCACCGTTGAGACTTGGTGGAATTCTGGCACTGGTAACCCGCCTGTTGATAGAGTGCAGGGCGGAACTATGCAAATAGGTCTAGCTGCTGTTTACTCTGTAGCCAATAGCACAGACTTTGTATACTTCCTAGGCACTGATAGAACAGTTTATAGGTTCTCAGGTACTCAACCCCAACCAGTAACGCCACCAGCAATAGCGGCAGAGTTTCAAAGCTATGCAGTATCAGATGATGCGCGGGCGGGCGTTGCTAATATCGAGGGCATGTACTTCTATATTATTTCATTCCCTACTGAGGGTAAGACGTGGGCATTCAATGAAACTGGTAACGCATGGTTTCAACTATCTACCGGCGCAGATGAAAAGCAATATATAGGTACATCATACGCTGAAGCATACGGCAAGAAGCTCATAGCTGACGGTGGTAACGTTTTAGAGCTAGACAACAATACCTTTACCGATAACGGCCAGGTGATGATAAAGGAGCGTGTAAGCCCCCCTATTGTTAGCCCTACTGGTGGCAGGATAGAAATGTCATCATTCACGGCTATCATGGAAACCGGCGTAGGTCTTGTTACTGGTCAAGGTGAAGTTCCACAGGCTATGTTCTCGATCTCATTAGATGGCGGCAAGTCGTTTGCTCCAATGGGTAGCGTAGAATTAGGCAGGCAAGGCGAGGCACGCGAGAAAGTTACTATTTATTACATGGCTTCAGCTTATGAAATTATTATAAAGATGCGTGTTAGTGATCCTGTTTTCATATCTATACATGGTGCGTCGATTGAATTACGCGAGGCTGGTTTCTAATGGTAGTTAAAGTAGACCCGTTTCTATATCCGATACCGCCGGAATTCCTAAAAGATCCAGAGGTTAGGGCGTGGTTTGAATACGATAACCGATGGAAGCATGATATTTGGCTTAGAACTGGCGGCGGTGACGATGCAGTTGCTGAGTCACAAATAGGCGAGCTATACGAGCCAGGTATACAGACGTCTAGTGTCGATGAATTAGCTGAAGATTTAGAAGTTGCCCAGGAAATGGCCGCTCAAATGATTGACTTGATAGAAAGGGTTGAGGAATTAGAGGCGGCAAGCGATTCGTCACAGTTAACCACTGATGGATTTGAGACTATTAATATATCTGCTGGCGTCACTGCGTTTACAGCTACTGGTAAGCAGATAATCACATGTAACAATACTGGAGCATTAGACTTGACGTTAAACCCTGCCCCTGATGATGCTGAAGAATTGCACATAAAAAGAAATGCTTCTGGCGCTGTTAATTTTATTGGTACTATCGATGGAATCACAACTGAGAATATAGGCTCTACTGGTGATGGAATACACTTAATTTACACCATTGCTCAAGGCGAGTGGGGTGCATCATGACAGCCATTAGAACTACAGACTTCTTAATTGAAGTAGCAAAAGGCAATGTCCCTGGGAATAGTTTGTTCAGTTGCATAGCCAGGGGTGCGGCGTCAACAGCGTTGAGGGATGTATGGGGTGGATCTGGCGACCTAATATACCCAACCACTGGGGAAACATGGGAAATAGTCAGTGATAACGCTGCCGATACATCGGCGGGTACTGGCGCAAGAACTGTTCTAATCACGTCACTTGATGCAAGTTATGTGCAGCAGACGGAGACAGTAACACTTAACGGGACTACCGCCGTAACTCTTGTGAATACCCATTTCAGACCTGTTGGGGCCCAGGTTATAGACTCGGGAAGTGCTACGTGGAATGTTGGAGAGCTGAGCATTCAAGCATCTGGCGGTGGAAATCAAAGAAGTGTAATTGGCGCAACTCAGGGGAGAGCTTTCGACGGGAGCTTTACCGTACCAGCAGGCAAAACTGTCCTATTTTTGCAGAATTTCATATTGATGCCTAAGAATTTAAGCGGAACGGTTAGAGCTAGGTTCAGGGATAGCGCCAACTCCAACGCGGCCTGGTTCTCAACAGGTGACTTGCCTGTATACCAAAACATGCTGACATTCCCGATAATGGCAAAGTTTCCGATAGCAGAGAAAACAGACTTTAGGTCTATAAGCCTGCTAGATTCTGGAGTGGGTGAAGTGACGGTCATATCAGAGCTATTATTGGTGGATAATTAAATGGTTGCACAAATAGGCACAAATACAAATACAAGCGATGTTGTTACAACGCCTTCGGCTATAAGCGTTGACGCTTCCACGGCAGTGACTTTATTACCTGAAAGAACTGATACCACCCCGTTTATTAGAGCTACTATCTACAACAGCGGCAATCAAACTTTGTGGATAAGAAACTACCCTGCATCTCAGGATAATTTAAAAAGAGGCGAACGACTTATACCTGGTCAGCAGCTTACTTTGGAATTGCCTAACATGGGAATAAATGAATATTCTGGCATTTACAACAGCGGAGGCGCGAGAGATGTTTTCGTGCAATACATATGAAAGATGGCGGCGTCCAGAGTTTTATAGACGAGAAAACCGGTGATATCTCTTTTGATGGAGGGTCTGACAATAGGCGCAATGTATCCGCCAGATCAGCATCTAGAAAGTTCTACATATCCCGCGACAAAAGTAATTTGTATAGCTGGAAATCTAGGATGACGTCCGCTAATGGGACTAATATATTTTATTTGCGAAACGATAACTCAGACGAAGATTTGTACATTGAAGAGATATTTTGCTTTTCAGATGCAAAGTGTGACTTCGACGTTAAATGGGTAACTGGCACGCCAACAGGAACGACAGTAACCGGCATTAACTGGAATAAAAACAACGGTAAAACGATAAGTGTCACGGCGCTTAATTCGGGGGTTACTGGTCTTACTGGGGATGGTGATATAATAGACATAGAAGTGCCAGCAGGAACGAGACAAAGTTATGATTTTGATGGATCGCTAATACTTGGTGATGGTGACGCAATAACAATTACAACCGATGCAATAGCGAACGTGTCTATTAATATTATTGGAGGGTTTGAGTAATGGCCAGAGCACCCCAGAATTATGCAAGTAACTTGCAATTATCAAGCACTGTCGCTGATATTGTCGGCACTGTCACAACAAACACGATGGTAGTGGTTAGAAAGCTATCATTCTATAACTCAGGAACAGTTAACAGGACTGTGACTGTTCACGTTGTTGAGTCTAGCGGAGCGGCTGATACTGGCAATACTCTTGTCGTTAAAGCGATACCGCCAGGGAAAACTTGGAATGTTATCGAGATACAAGGCGAGATTCTTGAAACCGGAATGAAGGTGCAGGCAAAGCAGGACGTCGGTACCGATGTGAATGCAAACTGTAGCGGCGCGGATATTACTTGATATTTGAACGTACCACGGACATGGATTTGGTAAAACGAATACTAACCACTGACGGTATATGGGAAATGATCGGGGGCCACAGGCTAAAAAAAGAAGAATATAAGCCTGATGACTCTTGGTTATATGTGACGGGTGCGGTTGATGACGAGGTGACAGGTATTGTGCTGGTTCATGACACGCCAAACGGTTATCACCAAGTACATGTACAGATCATTCCGGAATATAGAGAGCAGCATAGCAAAGAATTTGGCGACAAGGGGATGCAGTGGCTTTGGGATAATACTTACTATAATACATTGGTAGCTTCTATCCCTTCACTATACCCAAACGTCAGGCAGTACGCAGAATTACAGGGCTTCGAGCTGATCGACACCCTAAAAAACGCTTATGAAAAAGATGATACAATGTACAGTAAATGGTTGATGGCCATAACGAGGAATTAGATATGGGTGCGGCAGAAGATTTAGGTTTAGGTGGCGTAGTAGAGAGCCTCGACCCGTTCGGAGTTGTAGAAACTGTATCCGGTCAAGGTGCAGCAAAAGCAGCAAAGGACGCGGCTAGACTTCAAGCGGGGGCGGGTGCTGAGGCTCGTGATATTGCAGAGGCCGCACAGTTTAGACTTGAGGAAGGTCTTCAGCCTTTTGCAGAGTTTGGCGTAGATCAGGGTATAGGCCAGCTTCCAGGCTTGTTTGAGCAGCAGCAGGCGGCAATAAGCGATCCTACTTCAGGCGTTCTCAACAACCCATTCTTTCAAGCATTAGCGCAGCAGCAAGAGCAACGACTGTTAAACGTTCAGGGTTCCAGGGGCAAAGGGTTCTCGGGTGGTACTGAAGATGCACTGAACAGAAACCTACTGTTACTCGGCAATCAATTCAGCCAGCAGAACATAGGCAATATTCAAGGCCAGATACAAAACCAATTCAATGCAGCAAATATCGGCCAAAGTTCAGCGGCTCAGGTTGGCGTGTCCGGACTTAATACGGCAGGCAATATCGGCGGCATCCTTGGTAATGTGGCAAATGCTCAAGCGGCTGGAGTTATCGGACAGCAGCAGGCGCAAGCTCAAGGTATTAATAATATTATTGGCATAGGTTCGGGCCTTGCTGGCGGGGGAGGCGGGTTTTCTGATCAGCGACTGAAAACGAATATAGAGTTCTCACACGTACATCCTAGTATTGGTGTAAATATATACACTTGGGATTGGACAGAGGAAGCCAAGGCGATTGTAGGCGATCAAGACGAAACCGGCCCAATAGCACAAGAGCTTCGATTGACTAGACCTGACTTAGTAATAACCGACCCTGCAACTGGCTTTTTAAAGGTGCTAATGTAATGTCATTTAATTTGAATGCAGAAATACCATTACTTGCTCAAGTGGCTGACCCTTTAGGCTCGGCTCAAAGAGGATTACAGGTAAGCCAGCAATTCCAACAGGCACCCCTACAAAACCAACTGTTACAGCAGCAAGTAGATCAGCGACAGCAGGCATTGGTGGCTAACCAGAAAGCAGCAGCAGCAACAGAGCAGGATAGAGTAATAACCTCTCTAGCTTCAGGCTTCCAAGAAATATCTGGGTTAGTTGATGCTGGTGATTTTAAAGGCGTTGTTGATGTGTTGACTACTCGTAGAGCAAGATTGGTATCAGAAGGCAAAGATACCGCCATAACTGATGAAGCTATACAGGCTTACCAATCAGGCGATGCCACATTAATCAACAGGGCTAATATTAAAGGCAAACAGTTGGTTGATGCTGCTATTAGCCGTAATTTGTTACAGCCCACAGGTGGCAGTGCGAGAGGTGGCCTAGCATCTGCTAAAACTGAAATATTCGATAACGGCACCATTATTAGGCAGCTACCCGATGGAAGCTCGGAAGTAACCAACCCTGCTGGGGATATAGTCACAGGTAAAAATCGAGTCAAAGTTTTAAAGACAGCACGTGAAGAGGAAATTGCTTTCGCGGGCAAGCAGGCAGCATCGAAAGCGGGTGGCGCTCTTGATCCGAAAGTATCTGATTTAGCTGCTGACAAACAGGCCAAGCTTGATTTTCAAAAGTCTAAATCCAAGTTTAATGACACCATCTCTAGCACTGTTAGCGCCATTGGATCAGCTAAGGCAACCAATGACATAATGACGGACACAGCGAACGAGATTAAATCGTTTATCAGCGGGCTTAATGCTGTTTATGGTGCGTCACTATCTGGCATACCTGGCAGCGAAGCTAAGAGGCTAAAGGGTCTTATTACTACAATGAAGGCGAACAGTGCTTTCGGTACTCTGATCGATTTAAAAGCTTCAGGTGGTACGCTTGGTGCAATTTCAGCATCAGAGCTAGAATTATTAGCCGCTAAACTTGGTAATCTTGATCAAAGCGGCGACATACCAGAAATGGTAAGAGTCTTAGATCAGATACTTGAGCAAAATTCATCGTCTATTGTACGTATGGAAACTGCATTTGCTAGCGAGAAGGATAGATTTTCAAGGGGCTTTGGGGTGGAAGCGCCACAGGCACAGGTAGCTGATGAAGCACCGGCACAGAGAGAAGGCGGCGTTCTGCAAGTCGATGCTAATGGAAATCGTGCAATGGTATTTCCAGACGGTACTTTTGAAGAGGTTCAGTAATGGCTTTTGATCCATCGACAGCTAGACCGGTTCAGCAATCAGGCGGCTTTGATATCGCTACGGCTAAAAACGTAGAGCCTGAACAAGCGACAACCGAAGATCCTGGTATATTCGAGCAATTCGTAGCGCCCGTAGTTGCACCATTTGCGGAAGGTGCGGCAGCGGTATTACGTGGCGGCTTAACCTTGGCAGAAAGTCTTACTATTGACCCTGCTAACGCCGCATTACAATTGGCCGGTGTTGATGCTCAKATACCTAAACCTAGTGAGTCTGAATTTGGCCAGTTGGCAACGGCTGGCGGATTCTTGGAAGAAGGCGTAGCGAGAGACATTATTAGAGCTGGTGGAGAATTAGCTGCTCCAGGTGCAGCCATTGGACAATTTACAAGAGCAGCGGCTAGGGCTGTTCCTGTTGCTCAAGGTATAAAAAGCGGTATAGCTCAACAATTATCCCAGGGTACGGCGGCGGCTGATGTTGGTCTTTCGGCTGTATCCGGTGCAGGAGCTGAAGTTGGCCAGAAAGTAGGCGGTGATGTTGGATCTGCTATTGGGGCTATTGCTGCACCATTGGCGATCGTAGTGCCTATACAAGCAGCTAAGAGCGCAGCTAGCAGCTTACTCAAGAAAGCAGCCCCTACTATTACCGAGCTTAAAGATACCGCTAGAGGCATATACAAATCACTAGACGACTCAGGCATCACCGTCCCATCTAGGTCATTCGATGATTTGGCTGATGACATTGTTGTAACCTTGCGAAAAGAGGGTTCTGATGTTGATTTGACACCAAAGGCAATAGCTTTAGGTAATCGATTAACCAGAGAAATGGGCAACGCTAAAACGTTAACCGAGCTGGATACCCTGAGAAAAGTGGCAAGAGGCGCAGCTGATAGCTTAGACCCTAGTGAGCGAAGATTGGGTGCAATAGCAATTCAAAAGATTGATGATTTCTTAGATGATATTCCTGGTGAGGTACTTGGCGGCAAAGAAGCTGGCAAGGCATACCGCGCAGCTCGCGACTTATGGCAGCGAGCAAAGAAAGCTGAAGTGTTAGAAGCGGCAGTGGTTGATGCTGGTAGTCAAGCAAGTGGATTGGAGAACGGATTAAGAACACAATTTAGAGCGATATCTAAGAAGATAAACCGAGGCAAGCTGAAAGGCTTCACGGGTGAAGAAAAGCGGGCTATTGAGAAGGTAAGCAACGGCACCAACGCAGGAAATATAGCTAGATTCTTAGGCAAGTTTGGCATTTTAGATGGCGTTACTTCTAGGACTTTAACCACAATGGGTGGAATCGGTATAGCTGGTGCGGCTGGTGGTACGGGGGCGGCTGCGGCAGTCCCTTTAGTTGGTCAACTTTCTGGATTCCTGGCTAAAAGAATGACGCAAGGTAACGCAGGTATGGCAAGCGCCATCGTTAGAGCTGGCAAGAATAATAGAAAGGTTATCAGTGCATACCTAAAGTTCACCCCCAAGAGCGAGCGTCAAGCAGGTGAATTGTCTCAATTGTTCCTGGCTAACAAGGTTCCGGTAGGCATGATTAAATCATCAAATCCATTGATATCGGATGCAGCAATTATTGCAACATTGGCAAAACAAAACGACAAGAAAGAGGCTCAATCTTCGTCAGCACCATAATGCTTTTTATGGTACGCGGCGGCGGTGAGCTTCATTTCTTTAATGATCGCATCCTTAACCCATATGCCAACTAGGGCTATGAATATTAAGGTGTAGATGAAGTAAGACATTTGGCTGCTCCGTGGTTGGCGTGGAAACCGTATTTGATGTTGGCGGCTTTTCTTGCGGCTATGGCGTCATCTTTGTCGTCAAAAAAACCTAAATGCACAGCCTTGCCTTTTGACATTATTCTGGCCTGCCAGTGACTCGTTCCTTTTTTGGTTTATATGATCTACGTGGCCTTCCGGCATGCTTCCAGTCATGTACAAAAACGCGAGTCTATGCTGCAAATGGTTTATTCCTCCTGTATTTATAGCCGTGTATCCGTCCGACTTTGTACTTCCTGCTCTATCTCCAGGGCTTATTGATTTGGCCATGCAGTGAGGCTTAATCCAAGTAAAAACACCCGTATCAGGGCAATAGTGTAATTTATCTTTTAATTCTGATTGTGTGATCATGTTAATTATCCGTTAAGTAATTATCGTTCTGATTTGGGGGCGACAAGCGGAGAACGAATCCGCGTTTCGGGGTATCCCCCTAGTCACTTCGACAGTAAAGCCCAATTTCCAGGCAATTGCAAGTAATGCTATACTAAGCAAATACAACACTAAACAAAGGATTTCACGATGGCCTTCACGCAAATCGCAGGTGATGCACTCCAATACATTGAGAATAACATTGCAGCAGTCGACGCATATATAAAGCTGTATGCCTCAGAAACCACTACACCTATATCAATGTCAACAGATTCAACGGGTGGAACGCTATTAGCCAAGGCCAAAGTAAACAGCCAAGGCAGAGCGGTTAATGGTTCGGATGCTGTATTTGTCCCTCATATTGATCAAAAGTATCGTTTCGTTCTATATCCGAATGCTACTGACGCCGATAATAACACCTTCGGCAATGCGCTTTATGATATTGACAAGATTTTCCCATTCTTAACTACACAGCAATTCGGCTTTGTTAAAGACTTCCCAACTTTGGCGCTAGCGGTATCTGATGCAGCGCTTGATGACGGTGATGTTTTAGACATAGCGGAGAGAGCTACCGGCATAGGTGGCGGCGGGAAGTGGAATGTTGTTCTAAGTTCTACTGTTACAGAGAACACTTTCACAGTCGTACAATGTACCGGCGTTGCTACTTTATCCTTGGTACTTAGAAAAGTATCCGGCAGCGTTGATTTGATTGCTGCTGGTGGTGACCCTGGTAACGTGACATTTATAAATTCCGCTTGGATTGCTGCGATGGAGTTATTTTCCGATGGCAAAGGCGGCAAGCTAATTATTCCTCCTGGTGAATACCTTATAGAGCCTACATTCAGGGCTGCTGGTGATTTGGCCAAACAGATCGAATTCCCCTATGACAACGTAGAGGTTGAATTAAGAGGCTGCACGCTTAACGTCGATAGTCACGACAATAGATACATGGCTATATTATTTGGCCGCAAACGTGGCTCTACTTCGACCACACCCAATCGAGTTAGTAACATATCGTTAACGGGTACGGGAACCATCAAAGGTGAGAGATCGACACATTCCCCAGTAGATACCAACTACGGATTCGGCATTTTCATTGCGAACTGCCAAGATTCGAACATAACCACGCCGACTGTACTTGATGTATTTGGCGATGGGATAATGATTGACGCTCTACCCTATGGCCCTGCTGATGGTGACAATAACAACGATTCTACCTGTATAAACGTAAATATATACGGTGGACTGATTAAGAATAACTTTAGAAATAACGTGTCCATCCTAAATAATAAGGGGATAGATTTCTGGGGAACTGTTGCCGATGGTGCTAACGGTGGATCACCTCAAGCTGGTTTTGATGTAGAGCCTGATTTCTTCCAAGTATCTGGTGATTTTATATGTGAACGCGTTGGGTTGCATGGCGTTAAATCCATTAACAATCTTGGCTCCGGTATAGAAATAGTTGATACCAGCCCAGGCCGCATTGATTCGGTCACTATTACAGCGCCTTACGTTAAGAACTGTGGCACGTCATCCAACGGTTTTGGTGGCATTCGAGTAGTTTCACCCGATGGCACAGGATCAGTCACCATTACGTCAGCAGAAGTGCTGGAGTGTTTCGGTGTTGGTATTGATATCGATGGTGCTGGTTCAGGTAGTCAGGCTTCAGCGCGACGAATCAAGGTTATCGCACCCTTTGTTAAAGGCATACTTGAAGGCACTAAAGAAGGAACAACGCTAGGTCATGGCATAGGGGTTCGGAACGGCGTTAGAGGGGTTGATATTATCAATCCTACTGTTGAGCTTTGCGCCAGACAGGGAATTTATGTGAACGGTAACGGTGATGGCACAACCGCTGCTACTGGTGTTTCTGACATAAACATAACCCTACCCAATGTATATGCGAATAGTCAGGTTACAGATGACACCTACGACAACATACTGATCAATCTTGGATGCCAAAACGTATCTGTACATGGCGGAACGATTCGTAAAGACCACCCAACGGAAACGACAACTAACCAGCCTAAATATGGTGTAAATGTTCTTTCTAATGAGTGTCATGTACTGGACGCAGATGTACTAGCTTCAGGTGCTACAGGTGATTTAAACGCACCTTTTGAAAAGATAGTAGACACCATTGCCGGTAGGGATTGTATTATTCGACCGCTGGCAGGCTATAAGAACGCGTGTGCAGTTTTATCAGGTGTACAGAATGTAGATGGCACTGGTACTTTCAGCGTAGCTATAGCGCATAACCTTGATACTTTAGCGCTGGCAACTCCGTCACTTCTCGATGATATTGCATCTCAAATTAGAGTGACGATGATTGATGAGGGTACATTGACCGGTGATCCTGTTGTTGTTACTAGAGTCGTTTCGATTGACGCTACAAACATAAATGTTAAGTTTACAGTCGTAACAGCTGGATCAGGTGGCGATCAGATGCGCGTATCTGCAACTGTTAACCCTCCGGTTATATGATAAGAATAAGAGGTCAGGATATCTGGGGCGCTGGTCATTACAAGGCCCCCAGAGGCAAGCGMACRCACAAAGGTATCGACATARTAWGKCAWRMKRRYKARNGYTRKGMKWRMRWYWRARRGWGKYNACMKTTATGGTGTCTCTGTTAATCCAGAGAGCTTATGAGCTAGGCTATGAAATGACGTTTGGGGATGCGTATAGAGACCCTAGGCTATTTGGTTGGTCAGGTGAAAAGAAAGGCTATGGTAGGTCCAGATCTAACCATAAGAAACGATTAGCTATAGACCTTAACTTATACAAGAACGGCGTTTACTTAAGAAAGACTGAGGACCACCGAGAACTAGGAGAATTTTGGGAAAATATCGGGGGTTCATGGGGCGGCAGGTTTAACGACGGAAATCATTATTCGCTAGAACACAACGGGATGAGATAATGGATCTCCATGATTTTCATGAAACCCACACTTAATTTCTGCTGATTTTCTGGCACAGCAAGCCTCAAACTTTCCTTTAAATCTCCCCAAATAATGATTTTTACCGCTCACCTTTATGAATGCCTGCCACTTCTCCCTATCTTTTGAGAAGGAAATTCCAGATATTCCGGACTTATTGTTTGAATGTAGCTTTGTATTTCTCCCGTTGTCGGAGTGAGTTGCGCATCGTAGGTTTTTCCATCTATTGTCTGTTCTTACATGATTTATATGATCACCCTGGTGTTCTGGCATTTTGTTTTCCATATACAAAAACGCCAGCCTGTGGGCTTTGTAGTGCTTTCTATTGATGGTTATCAAAATATAGCCATGGCTATCAATGCTTCCTGCGACACTTCCAGGCTTAACCTTTATTCCTAATGGCTTGTTCCACGTAAAAACACCCGACTTAGGGCAATAGTGTAGAAATTCTTTGAGCTGTTCTTGGGTCAACATAGCAATTCTCCGTTAAGGAATTATCGTTAAGAATGTAAGCGGCAACAGGATAACGATTCCTGAATTCGGTAATGAGCCTAGCCGCATGTATAATGTACTATAATATGATCATTTGTAAAAGACGGTGAGCATAAATTTATTGACCCTGTGCCTGTACTTGAAGGGCTTGGCTACGAGATAGAGGTGTAATTATGTTTAAACAGATTCTAAGCTTATTTACTGGCGGCGCGGTTAAATCTATTGAGAACATCGCTTCGGAGTGGATAGAAACCGAAATGGAGACAGCAGAGGCAAAAGCTCTAATGGTAAAAACGTTAGATCCTAATGGGCTTATGCGTAGAAACCTGTCTGACCGTGTTGCTTCGCTGTATACGCTTTACCTTGTGACTACGCTAATACTATTAATATGTGAAAGCTTCGGGTTAGGGCCAAGTATCGGCGGGGAGCTGGCTAAAGGTGAGCTTATTGGTGGCAAACTATCTGTATCTATAGCTACTGAAAAAGTTACTCAGCTATTCATGCCAATAACTGGTCTATTCGGGGTTATTGTTAGTGCTAGTTTCGGAGTGAATTACCAAAACAGTAAGCAAGGGGCGTAAAAAGGATTAATCCTCAACAGGATCGTGATCAGTAGCTCTGCGTTTTAATTGATCTTTCTTTATCTGTATATCTAGCTCAAGCCTTTCTCTATCTAAGCGAACATTAATAGACCTGTTGTAAAGATAAAATATAGTCATTGTTGAGATAATGACAGCCAAAATAAAAGTAACGTACGAGTTATATTGCGCGAATGCTGCTGCAAATCCAAATGATGCGGCCCCTGTTCCCGCTAATGCTGCGGGGTCAATTATCGCGC
Source organism: Flavobacteriales bacterium (assembly GCA_016764395.1). Taxonomy (GTDB): domain Bacteria; phylum Bacteroidota; class Bacteroidia; order NORP154; family NORP154. The sequence continues at coordinate 13,100 of JAESRW010000141.1, read as the reverse complement.
TCACTGGATTTGCCATTCTGTTTATCCTGGTTAAGTTCTGACTTGTAGCGTTTAATTATATATTTTAGCACGTACCAACTCAACTGACTGACGATATAGATTAGAAATGGCGTTACGAATTCTATCGTTGTCTGTTCCATGTCTCACCAGTAGTGATGCGGTTTGTATCGCGATGAAAATAGTTTCGGGCCACCACCTCAACTGGTATAGCCACTCTATTTGCATATTATAGGCTACCAACGATACAACGTCGATTATGAGCAAAACTAATTCAGTTAAGGAAAGTATTAGCACTAGTTTGGTTATCTTAGTCATTACTGACATAGCTATTAGGAATAAGGGCGTTGTCGCTATCGACCATATGAGGTAATCAGGGGTTCCCTCATGTAAATATTTAATTACCAAGGCTATCGAATAGAAGAAAGCGAACACCCCACAGGCAGCAAGATTAGTTCTGTCTTTGTGAATGCACATAGCTAAACAAACTACGATGTAGGGGATTACGCTTTCCATTATGAGACCTTTGTTTTCTTCTTGGTTTTACGTTTAACGAAACCTACCGGCTTTTTCTTAGCTGCTGGCTTTCGTTTAGTGGTCTTTGGTGCGCCATCTGATCTTGGCATAGTCTTATCCTCTAGGTTATTGTCACAGCATAGTTTAGCACTCAATGGTTCAGGGTGCGTATTCCAGCACTCCACGCATTTGAACGTTATCACCGTTTTCCTTACGTGGATTATTCTGTTAGTCATCGTCATCCACTAAACGTCCAAGCTCTCTTAGCTCTTCAAGTCTTTGTCGCTCCCTTCTGTAGCCTTTAGTCGCTCGCGCCAAACAATCACTTGCAATCCACGCCACCCACATCATTAGCGCCCCCGCTGCCATTCCAGCCTCGAAATTATTCATACACCCACCCCCATTACAAAAAAGCACAATATCAATAGTATTAAGTCTTTCATTGGTTACTCCGGTATATTCGTTGTGTATTTTATAAGCTGGTTGATTTTATCGTTTATTGACTTTGCTAGCGTCATTTCACCTTTGCTTAGTGCCGCCCTCATATTAAGACTTAACTCTTCTATTAATTTATCAGTATTAATCACTTCAATTTCTCCAGAGCTTCTGTTAATTGATCCCTAAAATAAGTAGCTGATTCCTTCGTAAAAAACTTCTCGTCTTTGCCGATCATAGCTACGATAGGAAACGTTCTTTTATCTTGCGGTAGTACGGTTACTTCAATTTTCATTGCTCACCCCCAAAAAGTTCATTATGCACCGGCCATTCAGATGCTTTAGTATCGGTAAAATCCCTGGTTGTTTGCGCCTTGTATACATCAAACGCTTCCTTTGCTTTGACTCGCTTCGGAAAGCAGCTCCGACACAGCGTATGCAAGCAGCCCATTTTTTTACATTCTTCGCATAGTTTCATGCTTTCAGCTCCCATTCAATGTCAGATATAAAGCCTGCTATGTCTGTTATCTTGCCATGCAGGGTTACTTCTTGACTTTGATCAAGCGTTTTTAATGTATCGGCGGAAATGCGAAGCCATGACTTCAGTGATTTGCATTGCTCTCCATAGTCCTCTTGCGTTTCATAGTTGCACATGATCTCGGTGTTGGTTTCGTTCGCATCATTAAGCTCACAATCAAGATCAGTGATATGTTCGTCAACATCCGATGCCAAGTAGTACAGCGTTCCATCTTTAAGCCTATGCTCTTTAAAATCATTCATTTTCTCACCTTCTTACCGGCTGCATTAGCCTGTTTTACATGATAGACAATTAGTCCATTTATCCAGCCGCTTTTACCTGCGCCTCGCTTATTTTTCATATAGTCATCGGTGGCAGCATCAGCGTGTATCTTCGCTATTAGTTCACTGTGGCCATTTTCTACTATCTGCCTGATTACCTCTTTTCCTATTAATTCAGATGGAGTCATTCTCAAGTTCCCTTATTCGCTTGTTAAAAAACTGTCTACGCTCGATTAATTCGTCACACTTCCACTTCTTAACCTCTGTGTGAGTCTCGCAATAGTCGATAATCTTCTGGCCTTCGACCTCACCAAACCTTTCTAATAACCCTTTCTTATAACCACGAGTAGTTTTATTCCCTTCAATGTTTCCACTTAACGAACTGTTACAATATTTATTGCACTGTAGATACGTGTTTATCGTGTCGTATCTCAGATTTCCTTGTGCTGCTACTGTTTTGAAGTGGCCGCAGCACCAATCCATATTTTCTTTGCCGCAACTTATGCAGACGGGTTTTAAGCCTCTTTCGTGGAACCATTTAAACTCCTCAAGTCGTCGCATCTTGTTAAATACAGGCTGTGTTAGTTCGTGCTGCTTCCCTATGTTATTGCCATAAAACGCCTTCTTTAGCTTGGTTGTTTCCTTGTCGTATGCCTTGCCCTTTTCTATCTGGACATAAGCAATGGCGCACGCAGGAGAACACACCTTTTCCATTGAGCTAAATCGATTCCAGGGCTTTTTACATATCGGACATGGTTTAGGCTTGGGCATAGCGTCTAACCTTCCTCATAAGCCAGTCAACATCGTTTTCTGATTTAATCCACCCGCCATCAACAAAGTAAAATAAGAAGTTAAAGCGGCCTATCTTGTACTTAAAGTGATTTACCAGGTATCGGTCGTTGCCAAGCACCTCAACAGATTGGCCATGTATCAAACTGTTATGTGCAGCACTAACGCAAGATTTACACGTATTGCTATACCAGGCTTTTGACTCATTCAGCATCTTGAAGTTATCAATGTTTTGACGCGCACCACTAACCTTGCATAGAGGCTTATCACAGACTTTAGTTTTCCTCATTCTGTAACTCCCTATGACGCTTATAAAGACCTGGAAGCATGACAACGAAGCCAAGCACGCAAGCATGAAACCATCCATCCATTTGTAATAAGGTGTCTATCATTCTGATTGCTCCTTAGTAGGCCAAGGAATCGAGATCCCCCAGGTACTAGCTGTGTGTCGGTTAATTGTTTCGTAGATTAAAGTGTAGTCGGTGCGGTTAGCTTTCGTTGTACTCGTTTCGTCTATAGTCGCTTTCTGTACCACCTTCCAGATCAGCTCTTTAACCAGTAAGGCAGTCCAAGGCGTATCTATATCAGCGCTAAGGGTTTGCTTCATATCAAGCCCAGCGGCGTTGAATGCGTCTGCTACCTGCTTCAGATACACATGAAGCGCTGCATTCTGTGGGTTAGTCCTCTTTGCCCCTGCCTTTATGCTGAATTCAACATACTTATGCTGCTGATATAACTTTCTAGCATGAGCGATGAAGACCTCTTCAGTGTGGTCGCTGTTTACCACCCATTTGTCATTCACTATTCGCTATCCTTGTTAGTAAATCGGCCAACATTCATACAGAAGAAATACAGAGAGCATCCGATAAGTATCAGCTTGGAAATGAATCCTGCACTAGCGAACGTAGCGCTGTACTCGTCAGTATCTGGCACGTATGCAGACCCAGCCGCACCAAAGATAGGTATATAGCCATATTGTGCTGAAAACCTTTCGCCAATAGCTGTTCTTTTATATGTCACAGGGTGAACGCTAATGCTTCTCGGGCCGATTCCATCCCAATCTATGTATAGGTAGTGCGTTGAGCTTCTGCCGACTGAAACTGTTTTATCTATCACGGTTCCTTTGTAATAACCTTCTTCGGATACTCGAAAAGATATTGCCTCATGCCAAAGACTGACACACAACAGCGCCACGATTGCCAATATTGATAGCGCTGCTTTTTGATTCATTCTCATCGTTCTTATCCCCGTTGCTTGATTCGATAACTGAAGCTTAGAGCATGATTATAATCGGTGCAACCTTTTTGTTTATTTTAATGCATCAAATTTGCTTTACATGGAAATAAGTTTAAACTACTATTACTGAAACAAACCAACGGGGATAGCATGAAGTTATTGAGAGATCATATAGATAAAAGTTATGGCGGCAATATCAGTCATTTTGCAGAAGCTTATGAAGAGTCAAGGCAGCAAGTACAGCGATGGCTTAGAAGAGATGCAATGTGGCAAAACGGACAGGTGTACTTAGAGCCTGCTAAACACAACAAGGCAATAGAGGCGGATAAGTAATGGATAGGCTATTTGAAGGTAAGGCGCATATAGGCACGCTTGGCAGCGGCGCTACAAGATCAGGCCTTATGGGCTTGGGGAACTCATTTGCTGAAGAGCAAAAAAAGAAGGACACCAGAGACAGGGCTAACGCTGAATTGCTTGGAGCTGCATTAAGGCTTTCGCAAACTAAGAATTGCCCACTGTACATAATGGAGGCAGCAGCAGACGTAATAACAGCCTTTGACCTTGATCATTTGCTGGATGAATCAACACATAAGGATAAAGACAATGGATAACAAGAAAACACTGGAGCAATTCGAGAAGCTGGTAGCCAGAAGCGATGTGCTGGAAATGCTGTTTAAGATCGCTTTCGAGCAAGGTTATGCGCGCGGCCATTATGACTGCAACTATAGAAAAATAGAAAATCCAGATGAGTCTTGGTCTAATTCTGCTTTCAAACAAGACCTAGATGAAACGCTAACCAAGCTATCAATGACACCGAGGCAGATGTGAATGGCATTGGAAATAGCAAGTTATCGTGCATCTATGGAAATTAGCGATGAATTATTAGGTGATGAGCTAGAGGTTGAAATTAGCCATCAATGGGTTGCTGATGACATCCACCTATATTGGAACAAAGAAGGCGCAGAACAAATAGTAAACCACCTAATCACAGTATTCGACATAACCCCAGAGCAGAGGAATAAATGATGGAGTCAAACTTTATTAAAATAACGTTAGACGTGCATGTCGGTATGAATATTCGGAGTGTTTGCGTGGAAGTGGCTGGGATTACAGCTAAAACAGGGCTGCCAGTAGAGTTCAAGTTTAATGGCGTTCTCATTAGTTCAGGGACAAAAACGACTGTTGAGGAAATGGAAGCGGTTTACTACAACTTTAGGCCATTAGAAGAAGTTAAGCAGGACGCAAGGCCAGCTCTAGGGCTTATGCCTAGAAAGCTATTTGAAGAGCAGAGAATAGCCGATATAGGTGGAGCCATCATTAGATATGCGGCGCGTGGTGAAGTGGTTCCAAGGGAATGGATGGCTGAACTAGATGATCTTGTTAATAACCAACCTTATCTGGAGGTTAAATAATGACACCAGTAACCAACCCAATCAGCTCCCTATCCGCCACCCCTTATGTAGATGCATTTACCACGGGAGAAATCCTAGGCTTTGTAGTGCTTATAATATGCACGCAGATAGTTATAACGTGGATAGCTGTTAGATCGATTAGGCGCTACATGATCAGGATGGGCGCGGCTCTTATGGAAGGTAYTGTAACTTCTCACGAAGATGTAGCCACTGGAATAATGCTTGTTATGGAGAAAAAGAAATGAGTGATAATACATTTGGTGATTATATATTTGACGGCTGGATTCCTGGCCATGAGATGGAAAGCATACGGTCATTTTGGGGATGCATGGACAGAACGTATAAAGATTGGATCGAGAACGGCGAGTTAGGTGCAACAGAAACCTGTCAGCATGGCCCTGGGCCTAATGGGTTTGGTAATCCGCCTTACGGCGCTACTGTTGACTACATGCTGACGAATTATAAGCTTAGCAAAGATAGCGTTAATGCTGTTTATAATATTGTCCGTGGCCGGTACGTTCACGCATGGAATAACATGGGTAGATTGATCGATGAGAATGGCGAGTCACATTGCGTTTCAAGCTGCAATCATTGGGTTAGGGTTTATCTTCATGGCGAGATAAATCATAGAGAGCTAACTAAAAAAGGGTGACACAGTGGCCACCCTAGTCTAGTATAAATAACTAAAGCCGATGTCTTTGCAGGACACGGTTTGAATAAAATATGATGAGCACAATTCAAAACCGCTTCGGCTATGTCCTCATTATAGTGTATTCATCCCGTTTATAGCAAATCATCGGTTATAGATTTCAGAAATGATTTCTAGAGAGCGTATATGTGGTGGCACTTAATAGCTCGACAATGAAGCAATCAAACGGCGACGGCGGGCTGATTGACGGATTTAGAAGGCTAGAGGTTACGGACACAGCACAGTGTTCAGGGTTCGACTCCCATTAGCTAGCGGTGAAACCGTGCGATAGTTGCTAGCTTGAATTGGTTCAAACCTCAAAGTGTCCCTTCATATACGCTCTTAACCGGAATGGTTATGCTGCTTTCTCAACCGGAAAGTCTGCATTGATTAGAGTAACGGAAGGATAACGGCCTGAAAACCCGCCTTCTGCTGTTGGTCAGGTGGGACGTATTGTTAGCGCATACTCAGCCCCGTAAAAGTCTCCTGACAAGCTAACCAGCACTCTATTCAATGCAGATTTAAAACAATCGAAAAGCCCAACGCCTAGCAATGACCTAACCCTTGTCAACTAGGGCACTTAATTCGGGCCTATTTATAGGTTCCAGGTAATTACTGATTGGAAATGAAAGTTTCTGGTGATTATCCCCTTAATTGGGAGGTGTGGATCAACCTATTCAATAAAGCCTGTAGAGACTAGCAGTATGATTAGTCCAAGGTGTGGATAGTAGGGTTCTTATAACCGGAGGAAAGCAATGTACAAGGTATATTTTATACAGCAAAAGCAGAAAGGCAGAAAAGGGATCCAACCTGTAAAGATTGGCTACTCACTGGATCCAGAAGCGAGGCTTAAAAACCTTCAAACAGGAAGCCCAGTAAAGCTAAAGCTATGTAAGACAATTGAGGTCGAAACAAAGAGGGAGGCYGARATAGTAGAAAGGTGCYTGCATAGGCTTGGATCCAAGAAGCATAGAAGGCTAGAGGGTGAATGGTTCCTAATCTATGGTAGCTGGAAGGCRTTTATAGAGGCAGGRCTAAAGATGGCTAAGGATCCTATYAAAAAGAGCTTAGAAGCAAGGGCTTAACCCTCTTCTAGTGATAGCTATAACTTAAATTAACAACATGGAGAACATTATGGAATTATTAGACAAGCTTAAAGACCTTAAAACAGATAAGCAGAAGTGGCAATTTATCATAGACGTCAAGCCATTGCTGGAAGTGGTGCTTGATAACGATGAAACATGGGTGCAAGTCAAAGGGGATGATGATTGCGGCTGGGTGGCATTCGATAAATCAGTGGGTTCTATGCCTGGTATCGTGCCATTGCTTGAGGCTATCGGTATCAGTGTCGATTACGTTTAATTAACCCCCACCCCAACTATAGGCGATAAGAATGACATTTGAAAAGAAGCTAGAACCAGCGTTAAGGCAATACCGGCATAGCAGTGTTGATAATTTCATTGCCGCCTATGACCGAGAAGAAACGCTGAAGATATTAAACGATATGATCGCTGGGTACGATAACTTGAGAATGGAAAACCTCGACCTTAAGGCTTCATTGAGAACCTGCGCTAATTCGGCTCAAGGTGTTCTCGATCAATATAAGATTAAGTAACATAATTTAACAAAACTCTACAGGGTGATTACACATGTACTACGAAGAAAAGTTAATTGATGGGATTCTGCACTATAACAGTGTGGCACCTAAGCAGTCTGAACACTGGATACCATTCACTCCGGAAGTGTTGAGCTATCGAGTTTTAGTGGCAGAAAGGTCTTTAATGGATGTGCAGAGCCAAATGATGACTAGCTTATCTAATTTAGCCAAATCCTAATCATCAACTACGCTTATCTGATAACCAGAGGGGATAAGCTAATGATCTGTAACCGATGCAAGCACAACAAAGTCACATACTGCGCACAGGATCGATTCAACGGTAAAAACATAGACCAGAAGAAGCCGACGATGGGCAAGTGTGAGAGCTTCGCAAGAATTAAAATTATTAAGGTGGAATAGATGGATGATCAAAAGTTCACACCGTTAACCGGCAAAATAACGTACACAGGCGCAGATACGCAGCACATATCCTTACTCAGAGATGAAGGGGAAACATTAAACGGCGTAAAAATGGAAGTGGGAAAAACTTATCCATTGAATCATGGTGATATTATCGAGACAAAGGGCAGGGTGATAGGGGCTGATAACCTAAAATGGAGCTTTAGAGATGAATAAATACAACAGCGAGTCATACGCAGCGGAAGCGCACAAGCCAGCTAAGAGGGCAAAGGAGGGTGATAGGGGATTACTATTGCCTACCGAGCAATCGGGCTATGACGTGCAAGGATGCCTTGCTGGTCCAGTTCTAAGCGGTCGATCAAGAAAGGTGTTTCTATTCGACAAAAATAGAACGCTAGTTGCCTGCCCTCATAAGCAGTTACTAAGCATCGAGCCAACGCTAGCAATTAAAGCCGAGCCTGATTATTTATTGATGGTAGAGCAGATTAACAAGCTCAAAAAGAGTTAACTTTTTATTTAACTATGGTGCTAGCACTTGTTAACAGATTGCACTATGATGATAAGCAACACAGGAGAGCAGGCATTGAAAACAAAACAATTTAATTTAAGAATGGATCTAGACGTTATTGCATGGGTCAATGAGCAGGCATTGAAGGATGATCGAACGCCAGGCATATGGTTATCACGGTTTATTAATCAGCACATGGGGAAGGTTAAGCCGGCTAAGAAGCAACAAACAACAATGCCGGCCGTATCTAGACAATGGGTAGTTCCGGCCGGCTTAAATTGTAAAGCATGGGCGGAATTCGACCAGCACAGAAGGAAGCACAAATCCGCTTGGACTGACTTGGCTAAAACTAAATCAGCTAACATTCTGCTAAAGCTTACACACGATCAGCAGCAAGTAACGGTTGATAATAGCGTGCAAGCTGGTTGGCCAGGGCTTTACCCTGAGAAGTTAAAAAACACCAAGTCATTTATTGAGCAGCAGAATGATTCAACATTTGATTCACTGTTTGGTAACGATCAGGGCGCAATAGAGGGCGAATGTCATGCAGGATAGTGATCACAAGGAATTTTACCTAGCACTTAAGGATGCTTTAGAGGTTAAAGGAAAGGCATTATCCGCCGGCGCTTTCAAATTGTGGTGCCGGCTACTTCAGCCATATGAGCTAGACCACATCAAGGCGGCAATCGATCAAGCAATTATGGCACCTAGCTTTATGCTAGAGCCTGCTAAGATTCTGGAATTCTTGCCTGACATGTTAGGGCACGCCACACCAGAAATAGCCTGGTCACTCTATCCGAGAACAGAAGCCGATAGCGGCTATGTAACCGATGAGATTATGCAGGCTGGCAACGGTATTGATCCACTCGACAAAATGGCCAGGATGCCGTTTATCGAAGCCTACAAGCAAATTATCGCCAGCGCCAAGATGAACCAGAAGCCAGCCCATTGGTTTTACTCAGTCAGCACGACTGGTACACGCGAAGAACAAAAAGAAACAAAAATACAACGCACTTTGGAAGCTATGCAATGTGGAAGACTGACCGAAGCAAGAGCAAAGAATACAGTGATGCTGCTATCGCAAGAGCTAGGAAAACAATCGAGTCAATATCTGCCAGGGCTGCCGGAACCGAAACAGAAGATGACATTGACAGACCAAAGGCAGCAGATAGGGATTATTTCGAAAAGAATCAATACAGCATTTCAGCAAACTTCGGAGCCTTCCAACTTGACCGAAGAAGAAACGGAAAAGGCTAGGCTTGAGCGGGTGAAGAAAATACAGGCCGATTTTGATATTTACAATGCGGATGAGGGGCTGGCTTAATTATGGATCAGGTAGCAATAGCATTAACTGGAGCGGTAGCAATATGGCTAACCCAGCAGCCTAACGAACAATGGAAAAAGTACGCATGCTTGTTCGGTATGGCTGGGCAACCGTTTTGGTTTTATTCGGCATATCAGGCAGAGCAATGGGGAATCTTCGCTTTGTGCATATTTTATACGTATAGCTGGTGCTTAGGGGTTAAGAATCACTGGCTATAGGCATCGGGCCAAGTTCTAAACCTAATCCAAGGTCTAGCGACAGGTTCAATATGGCAATAGCTTTACCTGGGGGAATGTAGCCTTTAGATATCCACTGGCTACAGTTAGATTCATCAATATCCAGCTTTGCGGCTAATACTCTGCCGCCACCCATTGTGCGTAAAACGTGTTCGACTGTGTACATATATCACCTCTCGATTAATTAATGTTAGTTTAGCTAAAGTTTTATTAAATATCTACTTGCTATAATACTTTAGGTTAGCTAAAGTTACTACATCGAAACGCAACAGGGAAAAGACAAATGTTAATCAGTGACTACCCAGAACTAAAGAATCTACTTATAGACATAATGTCAGGTAAAGCGATCAAGGAAACTGGAGGTTTTAATATATACATGGCCACCCTTTCAGATCAGAAAGCTTTGGCAGATATGTACCTTTTTGAAATCGAGAATGATGCCAAGATTGAATTGGATGTGTTTGTAAATAGCTTTGAGTTTTCTTCATCTACAGATATGACGCTGAGATCCATAGGATCCTCTCTAGAAGATGAGGTTATGAATTACTTGATAGCTGAGATAGAAGAGCATTTTTTAGATAAAGTTCAACCGGCATTAGATAGCTACTGGGAGGATCAACGAGGTGAATAATGTTACCCCAATGCAGGTTATAGCCAACCAGAAAGAGAAGTTTCTGAAGCTGAACACTGCAAACAATGATTTATTGAGCTTTGAGCAGGAATGTATCTTTGCCAAGCAACAGGTGGAAAAGAGTAAGTTCTCATTAAGTGCAGCGCAATCTAACCCTGGGAGCCTTCAGGTAGCGATTTTAAACGTGGCGGCTATTGGTATTAGTTTGAACCCAGCGAAGCAGCACGCCTACTTGGTGCCTCGTGCCGGTGGTATCTGCCTAGACATAAGCTTTCAAGGCCTAAGAAAGATAGCTACAGACTCAGGCGCTATACTTTGGGCAAAAGTTGAGCTGGTTTATACCAACGATAAATTCACTTGGAAGGGGCCAACAGAGAAACCAGATCATGACGCAGACCCATTTTCAGAGCGTGGCCCTATAAAGGGCGGTTACTGCATAGCCAAGTTGCCTAGCGGCGAATTCATGACAGAAGTGATGAGCGTTGAGGAAATAAACAAGGTTCGAGACACCTCAAAGGCTGCTAAAAATGGCCCGTGGGTTAACTGGTACGATGAGATGGCAAAGAAAACCATACTCAAGCGAGCGTTTAAGCAGTGGCCTCAGTCATCCGATAACGTACAGGGCAGAGATCGACTAGAGGCGGCGGTTAGTGCCTCACATGACGCAGAAGGTACGGCATACACCCTAGAAGAACACGCCGAATACATGAAGCTATTCAACGGCGGCAACGGTCTAGAGTTCTACCTAATGCGAAGACGCACAAGTGAGGATGTGTGGAACGCTTTATATAACTCATTCGAAAAAGGGAAAAAGGTTGCAAATAAGGCTACTGCTGATGATTTAGAGAAACATGGTATAGCCTGCATGCAAGATTACGCACTACAAATCACAGACGGCTCGGTAAGCGGCGATACGTCAACAGTTGAAGAGCTAGTTCTAGAGCTGTCAGAGCAAGAAATGGGGCTAGTAATAGAGCATTTAAACCCGAAAGAAATATTATTAATCGAATCACTAAAGGATCAATAGAATGAAAGTAGGAATTGAATTACAAATCGATGTAACAAAGATTGAAAAGCACAGGATTTATCAGGGGAAAAAAGGCAAGTATTTAACCATGACAGCCTTTGTCGATCTTGATAACAAAGACCAATACGACCAAAACGGCATGATTACCCACAAGAAAGAGGAAAATGAGCAGCAAGCGCCCATTCTTGGCAATACAAAAGTGTTCTGGACTGATGGACAGCAGCAAGCGCCAGCGCATCACTCAGATTCAGCAAGCTACCAGGCTAGCCCATCGCAAGCACCAGCCCAGGGCGGCCTAGAAGATGATGATTTCCCCTTCTAAATAAAGCCCTGTAATGGGGCTAACACTAAGTAATGTCGAAAGGACAAAGTTAATTATGAGTGATTCATTTATCAAAAAGCCTTGCCAACATTGCCCGTTTCGCAATGACGTTAAGCCCTTTCTTCACCCACAAAGAGCGGAAGAATTAGCGTACGGTGCGCAAAGAAAGTACAACACTTTCCCGTGCCATAAAACAACAAAGCATGACGATGATGGCGACTCAATTACATCAGAAGGCGATAAAGAATGTGCAGGGTTCCTTACTCTTAAAGCCGCTGAAATTGGTGAAGAAAATGTATACGAATGTACCAATGGGTTCGAGCCATCTTACGACATGGTCTATTCGGACGCCTATGATATGTCACTCGCATATGATGAAGCCGCACACCAACACTAAATAATGTCGTAAAGGAGAAAGTTAATAATGTCGAAATCAATAGCATCAGCCCCTAAAGATGGCTCTAGATTTATTGCATTTGAAAAAGGCTACGGGTGGCAAACATGCTATTGGGATAAGAATCACGATGGCGGAAATGGGGGCTTTAGGAATCCGCGCCACGGGTGGCGGCCAACCCATTGGGTGCCATTACCTAAAGAGCCTAAATCTAAAAAATGTCGGGGGTTTGAGTTATGACTGATCAACTTTATTGTCCTATTTGCACTAACGAGCTGGATAAAAATGGGGATTGCTGGGTTCGCTGTGAGTATGAGTCCGATGGAGCGCCACCAGAATATTCACCGCTAACTAATAGGCAGGCATTGGAAAGGCGAATAGCTGAAAGTAAAAGTAAACAGAAGAAATACAGAGGTATTGTAAAGCACATTAAATCAGAAATATTCGGATACGAGAATGAATTAAATCAGCTATGACGCTGATTTGTCGAATAGGAGAAAGTTAGATGAGTATTTCAAAATCAATATTTTGGGCTTTTATTTCCATGCTTTGTTATGTCTTGGTGATTACGTGTATAGGGTTCGGTATTGCGCACTTTGTAGGCATAGACATTAAGGCGACCGATGGCGAGGTCGGTTTAATTGTGACTAAGTTCTATCTTGGTTTGGCTTTTGCTGGCGTGTTTTATGGTGCCTTCTCTTGCTTGGATTTATTTGAGCACATGTTCAAAGCGTGTCGTGAATTTAACGACTAAATATAAGATATGTCGTA
>JAESRW010000128.1 GCA_016764395.1 Flavobacteriales bacterium | reverse complement strand
GGCTGTATTTCGGAATGTTAAGTTTCCGTCAACATCAATATTTCCTACCAGGGTCTTGGTACCGTTATTAGAAATGACCAAGTCATGGTAGTTGCCCGAAGGTCCTTTTATTGTTTGTGCACCAGCCCCGTTATAATCAACGGTATTGTTGTCTGCAGATGCATTGAGCACACCGGTTACCAGCACCGCACCCCCAAGAGACAATGTTGAATTAATTTCATTTCTCCAAGTGGATGTAGCATTAGCCCCGGTAAGATCCCCGCCTAGTGTAATTGTTCCATTGTTGAATACAGTATAGCTTCCATTAATATTGGTTACACCAGAAGTTTTTGTAATACTCGTTCCAGTAATAATGGTTTTATTTCCTACTATCCTTAAGATACCCGTATTGGAGATGGTTCCCGTGTTTCCGCTGATATTCTTAGATGCTCCATCAAGGTGGATATCTCCAGTACCAGAGTGTGTTCCACTCAATTTGTAATCCCCATTAACTGTCATGAGAAACGTCACATTTGCTAATTCACCGGTAGGATTTATTGTAATATTACTGATGATTTCATTTGCTGTGAGCGTAACCACGTCGTCATCATCAATAATTACACTGTTATCATCAGCCGGTATACAAGTACAATCCCACGTGCCCGGCACATCCCAATTACCGGTTGTAATACTTTTAATGATGCCAAATTTTGTTACCGCTAGGTTTTCAGCAGCAGCAGAGGCACAACCAGTCACAGTGGCCACCACCTGAACATTACCAACTCCTGCCGCACCCCAATTCACTGTTATACTGTTTGAGGCTCCCCCACCTGCTTGGGTACCTCCGGAGATGGTCCATGCATATGAATAACCTGTATTATTGACAACTGAATAGGGTTCTCCCAGCGTATTTTCGGCCACATTGGTTGTTCCCGTAATGACAGAGGTTGAGACAGGATGAATGGTGACAGGCTTAACAACAGGGTCGCCTACACAACCTGTACTGTTGGTTTCAACCACCTGTACACTACCAAGTCCTCCTGTAGCACCCCAATCCACAGTGATACTACTGGCAGTACCACCAGTGGCTTTAAGACCGCCTGTGATCGTCCACTTGTAAGTAGAACCAGAAGTATTGGTAACTGAATAAGCCACTGCTGACTCATTGATACACACTGAATCAACGCCTGTTATGACTGAAGTAATTGGAAGGGTACAGTCTGAAGAGTCTCCAAAGCAAAATTCAAAATCGGAGATGTCATTTACGTTATTTCGGAACGCAATGGGTGTAGCATCACCAGCATGGATGCCATCCAGTGTCCATGCAGTGGTGCCGGTTGCTCGTTTCAAGACTCTCGTACTCGAATTAACTCCATAACTTGTAAATCCGTTACCGGTCAACCGGAGACTATAGTCAGTACTCGACATCGCATTCACAGCATCCAGATGCCAATAACCCTCGGTGAATGTATTCCTTATGCTATCTGGGCCAGAAAGGGGGAGCTCGCCCAATGGAAGGCCTCCCTTACCAGGTGAACTAACAACAAAGTCCGCCACCACCATTCCACCAATAGGTAATGCATTGAACGTTATTTCTGCCGGGCGGTAATTTGCAACCGTACCTATTGGGAACAAAACCGGTGGTGCAGGATCGGCCACGGTGTTGAACCATCTTTTAAAGTACCCTACTACCGAACCACCTGTTCGGGTCACCGTTCCGACATTTCCTGTTCCCGTTCCCAAGATCAGCGTATCCGTCCCGGTACTTATGTTTCCAGAGGTCATGGTCAATGTATTGGACACTGTGATATCATCATTAATAGTTAGTGTTCCGGATGCCTTGTTCGTGGTGAGTCCAAAGAACACTTCCCCTGATGTGTTTGTAATGGACTGTGCGCCTATACCATCGATAATTAGCACACCGCTTCGCTCTACAAACGCTCCAGTGTTGACCCAGTCACCCCCTAAATTAAGTTGATCATTACCTGCTGTTACATCCAATGTACTACTTATAATCAGGTCGTTAGATACAACGATATTACCGGCAGTTGACTTTGTATTACCTCCTTCTATAAACAGATCATAGTAAGATGTTAATGGCACTTTTACATTTTGATTGACCGCTCCGTTATACCTGACTTTATTCCCTGTTGAAGACGCGTTAAGCACTCCGCCACCGTTATTTTCAAAGAATGCACCGCCAATATAAATAACGGAATTGGCTGCGTTTACCCAGATCTCTCCACCATTAAAATCCCACACATCACCTCCAAAAGTGATGAACCCATTGTTGGTTACTGTAATATTATCTTCAATTCGAACTTGTCCCCCCGCCGTAGGATTAATGGTTAGGTTTGATGAGGACAGTACTACTTTATTACCATTCATCATTCTGAACTGAGCCACATTGGTTACCGTTCCGGTACCGTCAATATTGCCCGCTCCATCAAGGAGTATCCTGTCCGCACCCCCATTGTGTATTCCACTATTGTCATAGTGGCCCGCAATTGTTATTTGTCGGACAGCATTGTGTTGTAATGTCGCGGTTGCATAAATAGTAAGGTTATTGATTATTTCATCTACGGTGACCGTAACCGTATGCCCACTATCAATAATAGCATTGTCGTTATCAGCAGGGTTGCAGTTGCAGTCCCAGGTGGATGGAACATCCCAGTTGCCAGTTTGAACAGAGATGATAGTACCGAATATTGTTACATCCAGATCAACAGTCGCTGCCGTACTGCATCCGGTACTCGCTGAAACACTGACCTTACCTGCTCCTGCAACTCCCCAATTCACCGTAATGCTGTTAGTAGTACCACCGCTTGCTTGGGTGCCACCCGTAATCGTCCAAGTATATGTATAACCTGGTCTATTGGTGACAGAATAAGGAATTCCGTTAGTGTTTGCAGCTTCTGAAGCACTACCAACTATTGCAGAGGTAGGCATTGTATGGATGTTTACCGTCTTAATAACAGGGTTACCGCTACAGCCTTGTGAGTTTTTTTCAACTACCTGTACGCTCCCCACCATTCCGGTGGCACCCCAGTCAACAGTAATGCTGCTAGTAGTACCACCTGTGGCTTTAAGACCGCCAACAATAGTCCATGTGTATGTAGAACCACTAATATTGGTCACTGAATAGGCTACCGCAGACTGATTGATACAAACAGAATCAATACCTGTAATTACAGAGGTTACGGGAGTAGTACAATGGGTTGTATCGCCAAAACAATGATGACCGGACAAAGTGGTTACGCCCGTACGCCTGGTAGTGCTACCACTTGCGGTTGCATGTGTTCCGTCAGGATTCCAGTCAGTCACTGCATTGGGGCGCGTTAAAATGCGGGTACCACCTGATATAATAGCACTCGTAAAGCCATTGCCTGTCAAATTGAGATCGTAACTGGTAACTAGTAGTGAATTAGCTCTTGTTAAATCCCAGTATCCTTCTGAAAAAGTTCTGAATACACTATCAGCGCCATCCAACCATGGATTGCCATAGTCTTGAGGATCTGTTTCAATAAATTCAGAGATCAAAGAGCCGAAGGTCGTAACGGTGTTGAGCTTTACTGAATCCGGACGATAATCAGTGCTAGTTCCGATGGGCCACAGGTACCAAGTCGCTGCGCTCCCAACCCACCTTTCCAACTGACCTATCACATGGCCTGAAGAGTAGCTGAGTCCGCCGGCCGTGGCGGTACTTATACCTAATATAAGCTTCTTTCCATTGGTTTTGGCATCCACATTCCCCGAAGTTAGTGTGAGCGTGTTCTGCACCTCTACATTATCGTTCAGTATCCATTTCCCTGCTGCCTTGTTGGTGGTGAGATTATAGAATCGCTCAACGGAGGCATTGGTTATGGTCTGGTCGGTAGAACCGTCAATAGTTACTGTTCGTGTGCCCTCTGTAAAGCCACCTGTATTGTTCCAGTTACCTGCTAAATTGAGGTCCTTTCCGTTTGAATTAAGGGTGCTGCTGATGGTTAGATCACCATTGATGTCGAGGTTGCCCAACATGGTTTTTGTACCACCTCCCGATACGATTAGATGGTAATAGATGCCGCTAGTTGTTGTTCAAGGTGCGTTAAAACCCGTTGCGGGTTATTAATATTACCGACACATAAGTGATGAGGAACTTTCTCTAACGTTTTATGGGCGACACTGATGGCTTCTTTATTAAGGTCTACACCGATTAATGCCACTCGTTTTTCTTTTTTTTGTTTTCTATCAATAGAATCGTAACAGCTCTTCAGTAGAGTCCCATCACCACACCCCATATCAACAATCTGTAAATTATCAACCTCTTTCATAGCCAGATAATCAGCTATATGATCAATAAACCCTTTAAAAAATACGCCGTGCTGGGCACCGGATCCGATGACATTAAGTTCACGATCTATATGAGCTTCTTTACCAATTTCAGAAAAAACATTTTTTGAATCGTAGAACAAAAGCTGTTCGATTTTTGCCAATAACGGTCGGTACGAAAGAGTCACACCTGCATTGTCGACACTATCCCAAAGAGCCTGACCAAGATCTGAGAAATCACTTTCTATGAACCTTCCGTCTGCTTTTAATACCACTTCATTTTTAAATAAAAATTGATAAATACAATTTTTAGATCGACTATCAAGCATTTCAAAATCGCGGCTATTAGTCTTTGAGGCCTGTTTAAGAAAATACAGTAAAGGAAGTAATATCGCACCATTAGACAAATAGTTTAACGAGCTCAGAGAATCCTTATGGCTGTCGTAAGTGGGTAACAAATCTTGCAGTTTAGAAAAATCAAGCTGATTTAAATACAAATCAGTGGTAACCGCCTCCCTGCCGATATATTCCTCAAACGGTACCGAATAAGTGGTGACTATTTTCGAGATACTTGCATTATCAGACGGACAAAGGTTTGTGACCTCATAGCAAGCATCATCATGCTTCGTAATCCACCCCAACGACTCGAACATTTTCAATGCAATATTAAAGTACCCCGGGTTTGCTTGCTTTTCTTCAATTACATCAAAAATAGATTTCCCTGAAGAAACAACATCAAAGATATTGTGCTTTAAAAACGAGGAGGCCACCGGTAAAGCAACATAGGCATGCATATATCGATTTAAAATAGATGTCATACCTCAGTTACCTCACCGAGCACCGGAGAAACATCACCTAAAG
>JAESRW010000321.1 GCA_016764395.1 Flavobacteriales bacterium | reverse complement strand
ACCATTTTGCTTTCTTTTTACGAATACTTACCAATAAGAATAGATGTGAATGCTACACATTTCTTAAGCATGGTACTTCCATACCATAGTGTTTGCAAGCACTGGTTCTTACATTCATATTAATAAGTATTCGTAAAAAGAAAGCAAAATGGTAGACTACAATGTAAATAATGACGGCATCGCTGTTTTAACGCTAAACAACCCCGGTTCGGTTAATTTAATCAATGGGGACTTTATTGACGGATACGAAAAAGCAATTGATAAAGTGCTTGAGGAGAAAGACCTCAAAGGGGTAATCGTAGCATCTGCTAAGAAGGATTTTATGGTTGGAGGAGACCTTGAGCTCTTGCTGCAGGCCAAAGATGCCCAACAAGTTATGGATATAGCCAACAGGTTGGATGCCATCATGAGAAAGTTGGAAACCTGTGGGAAGCCAGTGGTTGCTGCTATGAATGGAACCGCTTTGGGCGGTGGATATGAGCTTGCATTGGCCTGCCACCGAAGAATCCTCGTTGATGGAAAGAATACGCGAATTGGGCTGCCAGAGGTAACCCTGGGATTGTTACCCGGCGGTGGAGGTACACAGCGCTTACCGCGATTGATCGGAATTCAGCCCGCTTTAGAGCCGTTACTTCAGGGCAAAAGGTATCGTCCAGCACAAGCTCTCGCTATGGGAATGGTAGATGAGTTGGCATCCGATGATGAGGACTTGATGAAGAAGGCCACGGACTGGATCCTCAACTCAGGTAATGCAACCCAGCCATGGGACGAAAAGAAATTCAGGATTCCCGGAGGAGGTGTCCAAACACCTGGAGCTGCCATGGTCTTTGGAGCTACAGCTGGTCTCTTGCTTCAAAAGACTGCCGGAAACTATCCAGCTCCTAAAATTATCATGAATTGCGTGTATGAAGGCCTTCAAATGCCATTTGATAGAGCCCTGTCCCGTGAATCTCGATACTTTGCCAAGTGTGTGACCTCAGGCGTAGCTAAGAACATGATCAGAACACTCTTTTATAGTCTGAATGATGCCAATAAGGGAAAGGCCAGGCCAGAAGGGGCAAAAGAAACAAACCTTGAAACAATTGGCATTGTGGGCGCTGGAATGATGGGTGCTGGAATCGCTTACGTTACTGCCAAAGCGGGTCTTAATGTGGTGCTTAAGGATGTGACTGTTGAAGCTGCTGAAAAGGGTAAAGCCTATAGCACTAACTTGTTGAGTAAGCAAGTGTCCAGAGGCAGAATGGAGCAAGCGAAAATGGATACTATTTTAGATAGAATTAAAGCTACAGATAAACCATCAGATGTGTCAGATTGCCAGCTAGTTATAGAAGCCGTGTTTGAGGATCGAAAGTTAAAGGCTGCTGTCACCAAAGAGTCTGAATCGGCGATGGCGGAAACAGCCATATTTGCTTCAAATACATCGACCCTACCCATCACTGGATTGGCTGAATCTTCGTCGAGGCCAGGTAGTTTTATTGGCCTGCACTTTTTCTCTCCTGTGGACAAGATGCCATTGGTTGAGATTATAGTGGGTGAGAAGACTTCTGACGATGCAATTGCTATGTGTGTAGACTATACCAGGAGAATTGGTAAGACACCGATTGTGGTGAATGATGGCAGAGGATTCTTCACTTCCAGGGTATTCTCTACCTATCTGTTTGAAGGGCTTGAGTGTTTAGCAGAGGGGATTCCAGCTGCGGTAATCGAAAATTCGGGAAAAGCAGCGGGAATGCCTGTTGGGCCTCTGGCCATAGCTGATGAAGTGAGCATTGAGTTGATGTATAAGATCAACAAGCAGACTGAGGCAGACACTGGGGAGAAATACAAGGGTAAGGCCATTGATATCGTGAATCAGTTCGTGGAAGAGCTGGAAAGGCCTGGTAAGAAGGCCAAGAAGGGATTTTATGAGTATCCAGAAGGCGAGAAGAAGTTTCTATGGCCAGAACTCAAGAAACTATTTCCTGTAGCAAAAGAACCTTTCGATGCGGAAGAGGTGAAAAAGCGATTGCTCTATCGACAAGCCGTTGAGGCGGTGCGGGCCCACGAGGATAACGTGATCACCTCTGCAGTAGACGGAGATATCGGTTCTATCCTTGGGATTGGGTTTCCACCGTATAGCGGAGGTGCTTTTTCTTTTATAGATTGGATTGGCGTTCAGGAATTTGTTACCGAATGTTCCAGGTTGACTGAGGCCTATGGAGAGCGCTTCGCTCCACCTGAACTTCTGAAGAAAATGGCCGCAGAGGGGAAGACCTTTTACAACTAAAATTTCGAATTGTGAATTTCGAATTTCAGCATTCACTATTCGAAATTACGCTCAATCTCTGTAGATAGAACCAGCTACCAGGGTTCCTACGATACAAGTAGCTAGCGTTGAGGCTGCTGTAGCAAGCGGAACCGTGGATCCAGCATTATAGAATGCGTATAGCGCCAAAATCCCGGGCAGACAGATAAGCCAGGCCAATACCCCAACTTTGGCAGCGGTATTGGGACCTGCCCCAACTTTATCTCTTGCCAACACATAAAGGAAAGCAAGAGGGATGCCTGAAAAGATAATAGCCATATGATGTAATAGCGCTCCCCGGAGGTTGTGGTCAGCACGGATAGTGCCCCATTCTGTCAGGACGAGGTATTCGTCACGCAGCAACATGGCATGCACAAAAAACTCAATCGCCAACATGGCTATACCACCGATAACGCCTCCCATTATGAGTCGATTGACGTTAATTTGAACGGGATTTGCGGTTGAGGGCATAATTAAATCAGTTATTTACTAATTGCGAATATCTACGAATTTACGAATCTGTATTCCGATGCATTGCGACATTTTGAAATTCGCAGTTCATGGGTGGGAAATCTGTGTTGAATTCGCCTGGGACCATCAGCCATTTGTGCCTTCCTGTGCGCTAGGTCAGGCCCAATGTATTTGTAGTCGGTATCTAAATTGATTAAATAAACTTCATTCGTACATTCGTATTTATTCGTGATTCGTGGGTATTTTGGCGAGAGTACTAGTCTTTTCCCAAATTCAGATTAATTTTACTTTCCATCATTGCTTGGTTTTCCTCAATAAAAGTAAGCCCAGGAATTGAGAATTGAAAACAAATACTAAAACTAAAACTAAAACCACCCAATAGTATGGACCTGGTAGACGCAGATTGGCGCTGATGTATTATGATGTGCGCCGTGGAAGTTGCACACATCATTAGTTCAGTGTACAGCAATGTCCGGTCATGCTAGAGGTGGATCAAACGAGTTAAACGTGAAAGCTAAACCATTAGACGGAATCACTGTACTGGATCTATCTAGGCTATTGCCGGGACCCTTGTGCACCCTACACCTGGCGGATCTAGGCGCCGATGTAATTAAAGTTGAAGAGCCTGGAATCGGCGACTATTCCCGGGCAATACCGCCTTTAACCAAGAGCATTTCTACGTTCTTTCTCACGGTCAACCGCAACAAGAAGTCCATTACATTGGATCTTAGGAAAGAAGAGGGTAGGGAGGTGCTGCTGAAAATGATTGAAGAAGCAGATGTTGTGGTGGAGAGCTTCCGGCCGGGAGTGCTTGAGAAGCTAAACCTTGCCTACGCCGAGATGACCAAGAGGAATTCCGCGATTATACTGTGTTCGATAACTGGATATGGTCAAACGGGTCCTTATAAGGCAAAGGCTGGCCACGATTTAAATTACCTTGGCTACGCCGGTATTCTACGCCCTCCGCCATCAGGAGGAAAACCGGCACTTCCAAATTTCCAAATAGGTGATATTGTTGGAGGTACCCAAAATGCTGCGATGGCTATACTCGCTGCGCTGATCTCTAAAAACACAACCGGTGAGGGACAGCACCTGGATATATCCATGCTGGATGGCCTTGTTTCACAAAATGTAGTGGCCCTGGCACAAAAGGATAGCATGAAAGCGATAGGAATGGATACTGCTGATCTGCTGAACGGGCTTTTGCATTGTTATAATGTRTATGAGACCCAGGAYGGTAAATATGTRGCGCTTGGGGCMTTGGAATTCAAATTCTGGGAGAAGTTCTGTACGGCTATTGACCGGGAAGACCTGGTGAGCAAGCACATGGTGATGGGAGAAGCAGGGGGAGCGGTTGCAGCAGAAGTGGAGGCTATTTTTAGGTCGAAAACCAGGGACGAATGGATAGCGGCACTGGATGATGCCGATTGCTGCATTTCACCGGTCAATACCATTCAGGAGGCCCTGGAGGATCCTCAGATTCTTCACCGCGAGCTGGTGCAAACCGGGCAGCATCCGGAAGAGGGGGAAGTCACTTATTTCAAGTTGCCGATTACTTCTGAAGGGCTGGAGGCGGCAGGGGATAGGCAGGCGCCTTTGTTGGGGCAGCATACGGAAGAGGTGCTGTTGCGTTTAGGTTATGATATAGATGGTATCGCAGAACTTAAATCAGGTGGGGTTGTTTGATTTGTAGATCAGATGCGGAAATTTAGTGGGCCTTGTTTTAAGGGCGAGACTGATTACACCTTGCGCCAGCGCGGATTGGTCCGCCTTCAGTGAACTTTCGGCGGAGGACTGGGGCTAAATGAGTAGGCCGCTGCCGACACGCACGGACGAGGACGTTCGCGCTAGCGGTTTTTACTCCCGCTTTCATAGTGTCCCCATTCTTTTTAATAAATCAAAGGTATTGGTCGCCCCTTGATTGATCCTATAAACGGTTATATACCCAAGAATTAAGCAGGAAAGAATAAAAGGCTAGTCTAAAGGCTAACGGCAGAACATCTACGATGAACTAGGATTCCAAGCATTAGCAAAATCCACCAGAAAATTATAATTCAACTCCTCAACATCATCCTCAGTAAACTTAAGAAAGTCAATAGTTTTCAACGCTAAGCTCAACACTTTCTCCCAATCTTCTCTGCTAAATATCAAATTGAACTCTGTTAGATTCTCCTTTATCAACTCAACTATTAACCTGTAATACAACATCATTTCCCCATAAGATTCCATTTGTTCAAAAGGATGGTCAGGGTACCATTGAAACACTTCCCTTTCTTTTCTACTTAACCCAGCTTTTTCAAACAAAAACCACTTTCTTTTATCAGGATGCTCATGAACGTTCAGACTACACTGAACCATATCCTTACAATCAGTAATAAATCTTTTATTCTCCACTTCCTTGATCAAAGACCATTTACCCTTACCCCTGGT
>JAESRW010000296.1 GCA_016764395.1 Flavobacteriales bacterium | reverse complement strand
GCTTGATGATGATTTGAAAATAATCCCTTATCTTATGTTGGCGAGGGAAATAGCGATGGTTGGTTGGCTTTTCGAGCGAAAAGATAATCCTGTTTTACTAGCGCATCTTCAGAAAGAAATTGGAAAAAGCGTAAATCGACTCGGGAGGGTTCTGTCGGTTAGAGTTAAACTAATGCTAGGCGGAATTTTGATTTTTAAGATCATAGTCAGAGTATTAAAGTGTTCTCCAGGCCAGAATATGTAGTACGATTGAGTGACAAGTGTGGGATATTTAAAGTTCAAGAACCCATACCACCTGATTCAAAATCGGGTGGTATGGATAATAAAAGTGAAGCTGGAGGGAGAGAGGTCGAACTATTTGGAGGAGGATTTGCAGAAGCTACGCAATCTTGCGAATGTTGCGTGACATCATAAATTGGGGTGATGCGCCATGATCTCGCACTCAGTTCATTACTCTTTAATAAATGATCCCCTTCCTATAACTACTGCGTCTTCCAACATTTGAACGCTATAATAATAGAACCCATTTGCCAATTCTTTAACGTCAATTCCTGTCTTGGTGCCTTTGGATTCAAAAGTTGAGACCTTCTTTCCAGTCGAACTGTAAATGGTGATCAGCCGTTCTTCGGTACTCTCGAATTCAAAAGTGAGCTGCTGGTTTACCGGATTAGGGTATACATTTACGTTGCTAAGGTGGCGCAATTCGTTTAAACCAACAACTTGTACCGAAATGCATGTGGAAGTATCGCTACAACCATTATCCGTTATAATTACGGCATAGCTTCCATCAGTAGGGGGGGCGAAGTCAGCACTCGTCTCTCCAAGAAGTATTGAATCTTTAGTACATTCTATCCACTGAAAGGTCCCTGAGGTAGCGTTTGCTGACCAATTGTCATCCAACAATATCGTCACACCCGTGTCCAGTGGAGTGATTGTTAAATCCAGCGTGACAATGCTGTCACACCCATTCGATGCTCCTCCTGTTATGGTGTGAGTTCCAGTGTTGTTGCTGGAAGTATAGGTATTTCCATTAATCCATGTGATGGAATTACAAGTCGTAATCGTTTCTGTACCTAAGACCGATGTGCACAGACTTAACTTCAGGACATAGATGTCTGAATTGCCATGTGAGCTAGCGGTGTCTACACCTATCCCCGGATTGAAATCCACAGTGTCCACAAAATATCCACTACAGTATATATCGCCAGAGTCCCCTATATATATTGATTGTCCAATGTCACCACCACCACCACCTAGGGTCGCGATCGAAATTAAATCTCCTGAGGAATTAAGTACTTGAACAAAGATGTCGGAAGCGCCATTAGAAACCTTATTGTTGATTCCTACCCCTGGGTCAAAATCCACAGTGTCATTAAAGAATCCAGTCAGATATATATTACTATTATCATCTATCTTCAGTGAATAAGCATAATCGTAATCCGAACCTCCTATGCCTTTGGCCCATAGAAAGTCGCCGTTAGCATCCAATTGAAGAACAAAAATGTCCCATAATCCATTTGTATTTAAAATGTTAGTTCCAGGACCAGGGTCGAAATCCACAGATAATTCAAAAAACCCCGTGATGCATACATTTCCTGATGCGTTAATGGATACGGACTCCGCTCTGTCATTACCGGTACTGCCAAAAATTTTGGCCCAAATAAAATTGCCATTATTGTCAAGTTTTTGAATAAACATGTCGTTGGAGCCTTGGGATGTCAAAGTCTGTATTCCCACCCCAGGGTCAAAATCAACTGAATCCTTAAAATAGCCTACAGTGTAGATGTTCCCTAAGTCATCAAGGGTGATAGCTGTAGGGTAATCGGTGTCAGTCCCACCAACAGAATTGGCCCAAATAAAATCACCATTGGAATCTAGTTTTTGAACGAACATGTCTGAGGCAATTCCATTTGAAGTTAGATTGAACGTTCCTATTCCCGGATCAAAATCTATTGTGCTCTGAAACGCACCTGTATGGTATATGTTTCCCACCGCATCGGTAGTTACACTTAAGCCAACATCGAAAGCCGACCCCAAACTGCCAAATGTTCTGGTCCAAATAATGCTTCCAGAAGAGTCCATTTTTTGAAGAAAAATATCGTCAAAACTCGATGGAACAAATGCTTTTCGTCCAGAAATAATTATGTCACCTGAATTATCCACAGTAATAGCGTTTACCTCGTCGAAACTATTCCCTCCAAATTGTTTTGCCCAAACAAAATTGCCACTGGGATCTAATTTTTGGACGTACATATCAACGTCATTTCCCCCTCCTATTACTGTTAAATTGAATACGCCCGGACCTGGGTCAAAATCGACAGTTTTCTTAAAACGCCCTGCGGAGTATATATTTCCTGCTGCGTCTACCGTAATCGTGGGAGCTTGATCAAAAGCAGTTCCCCCAACAGTTTTGGCCCATTCAAAGTTGATATTTTGGGCATGAATGGAAACCGAAAACAATAGCATCCATATAAGTAGCGTAAGAAGGCGGAAGGTCAATCTATTAGTGGTCATAATTCGTTTATTATTTCTTAATGAATTTTCCATTGCCAATAATGTTACCTGTCGAGGTGGCTTGGACGTCAAAATTAGAAATATCTGGAGCTTTATCCGGAATATATCAGTTCTGAAATTCCTAACACGCTATTTACTAGCGCTTCGGGAATCAAATCTATCGAAGTCTTTTCTTGGCGAATGCGATGTCAGAACCGGATTTCAGATAGCGCTCAAAATCGTAAGGCAACTGTTTGTTTTTAAAGGCAAAGTAACTCACTAGTTCTACGGGTAATCGGGATTTCGTAAAATCTACTTCACCGCGTTCATGCGCCGCGACCCTTTCGTGAACACTTACGCTAAATCCTGTGTACTATTTTTTATCAGCACATTTGAGTTGATATACCTACCACATAGTTCCTTTATTTTTCAATGTTGGTGGACAGTGTCCACCGAAGCCCGACTTCGCCAAGGCTTCGTAGGGCGCTGCTCATGATTAATTTACTTGGATTTGTTCTATTCAAACAGCCCTCCTACGCTCCTCACTGTGTTCGGAGCTAAGGAGGGTGAAGGTGGAACTAGATCTTCCAGTTACTGCGCTTAGAATTGGTGAACTTGTGGTTGTTGGCGATCCAAATTATCCAAAAGATAGGTGGTGGGAGAGTTATACAGCGAATTGAAATACGCTATTTCATTCCTTTTAGCGGCTATCGGTTAAAATATTTTCGGCTCTCATTCGTCTACAATAGTAGATGCATGAAGCGATGACTATACTGCCACTCACTGTGAAACAGGACGAAAAGATCAGGGAATCGATACGCTTGAATGGGGCGCGTCTACTCAATTTCATCAAGAGGCGCGTGCCTAATGAGGACGAAGCGGAGGACATCTTGCAAGATGTGTATTACCAACTTGTTCAGGCCGTACAATTGACCAAGCCGATCGAGCTAGTCTCATCATGGATGTTTACGGTGGCAAGGAATAAGATCACCGATCTTTTTAGAAAGAAAAAGGAGGTTCGCATGGATGAGCGAGCTGTTTCCTTGGAGGATTCGGATGAGATGTTGTCATTATCTGAGCTGCTACCCTCTTTGGAGGACGGCCCAGACGCCGCGTATGCCCGCACTATAATATTGGAAGAGCTGGAAGCGGCTTTGGAAGAGCTACCTCAAAATCAACGATGGGTCTTCTTTCAACACGAAATAGAGGGGCGGAGTTTTAAGGAGCTCGCCCAGGAGACCGGGCTAACCGTCAATACGCTCATTTCACGGAAGCGCTACGCGGTGATGCATTTGAGAGAGCGGCTCCAGGATATTTACACAGAATTTATAAACGATTAAAGCAAACAATTTAAAATAGAGATTATGAAAAAGTGGATGATATTTAAAGGACTAAAATTCGGACTATTCATTTTCCTTGCCGCCTTGGCTTTTGGAGGAATACTGATGCTCGCATGGAATTGGCTGATGCCTGAGCTTTTCGGATTACCAGAGCTCAGCTTGATGCAGGCCATCATAATATTGATGATTTCCCGACTCCTTTTTGGAGGCTGGTTCAGGGGCGGGGGCCACTATATGGGGCACTGGCGATCTAGGATAAGGCATAAGATGTCGAACATGACTCCGGAAGAACGCGATAAGTTTCGTCAAAAGTATGCTGGACGCTGTGGACCCCGTGGACGCTGGTCAGAGGATAGGCCGAAGACCGAGTTGACCTAATTCCACAATCAAGTCATACCCTTCTTCCAGCATTGTTATGTTTTGCAACAAAGCCGTGCGTTGCTCTTCCAACTTACCAACAAATTTATTAGGAGATGAAGCAAAGAACTTTCCACTAACGTCATCGGCATAATTGGCTGCATCAAGATAACGCTTTCCAGCCTCAGAAATAGGTCCGGCCATTCCGACTATAGGGCCAAKACATTTCATAATTGGAAGCATAAATTTGGAGCTATCCCCATGGGTGCAGCTGGAGGGAGTATCTCCGATGATCGCTCCGGACCCGTTCRGGGAATCAAAGCTCACGTAGTCTTTTCTTCGCAAATGCAATGCCTGAACCAGATTTGAAATAACGTTCAAAGTCATATGCTAGTTGCTTCTTGGTGAAGGCAAAATATCTTTGCAGGACTAGAGGCAATCTGGTTTTCGTAAATTTCACCTCGCCGCGTTCGTGTGCTGGGAATCTTTCGTGAGCATTGCCGCTAAATCTATTATAATTCTTATTATCGGCACATCGGAGTTGATATACGTACCACATAATTCTGATTTTGAGAGGTGGATTGCATCCACCGAAGCCCGACTTCGCTAAGGCTTCGTAGTGCACTGCCCTTGATTAATTTACCTGGATTTGTTTATGTACAAACAGCCCTCCGTCGCTCCTCACTGTGTGTGGAGCCATGGAATATTATCTATTCAATTRTTTATAGTGGATTGCATCCACCGAAGCCCTCCGTACTTTGCTAACCAAACAGGCTAATGATCTGATACAAACAGCCCTCCTACGCTCCTCACTGTGTTCGGAGCTACGGAATATTATCTATTCAATTAGTTATAGTGGATTGCATCTACCGAAGCCCTACTTCGCTAAGGCTTCGTAGGGCGCTGCCCGTAATTAATGTACCAGGATTTGTTTGCATACCAACAGCCCTCCTACGCTCCTCACTTTGTTCGGAGCTACGGAGGGCGAAGTAGTT
>JAESRW010000001.1 GCA_016764395.1 Flavobacteriales bacterium | reverse complement strand
CAACTACTTAAACCAGATGATCAAAGGAGTTATATATATTATTTATGAAGCAACTGTTCAGCCAAGCAACGGGCTTCCGCTAGACATAGAGACCCATCCTTTCAGGATGGCTCAAAGGAGTAGTAGTCCTTACTCTCCTACTCTGTCTCATAAGCTCATCTACTGCGAAGAGAAGATGCTCACAGAACCGAAACCGACACCTCGACTCCAACCTCAGTGCTCTCGCCTCTTCTCACGAAAGCGAAATGTTTGACCAACTGAATGGATACCATCCTCTTACATGGAGCGACGAGCTGTCCTCCGCTGCCAGACTCTACCTCAACGAGAAAGGGAGTTGCTCTCAGTTCCAACATGACCATTCCCTTGAAGCCTTCAGAGAAATCCTTGACGGACTCTTCTTCGACTCTTACGAGAAAATGGACCTTGAACTCGTCACCCAGGTGACACCCAAAGCAGAAAACTTTGATCTAACAATTCTCTCTTTAGAAGACTCCCACGACTATGGTCTCGCGTGCGCTTGCACTGGTGAAGACGCCGAAGGCAATAGGCTCAACACCTGTCTTCTCGTAGCTGTTCTAAACCCAATTCCAAAAATATTTGGTGGCATTTCACCAGAGCCGTAGAAGGAAACTCAGGAGGTATGCTCCTAGATTTGTCAGAAGCTTGATCTCAGCGATCACCAAACCAAAATCTTGACTGCCATCGAGGCTCGCTCTGCATCAAAGACCACTGACAAGACTCCCTCCTATTTCTCTATCAAGCAAGCTAGAGAGGCCAAGGACGACGGCTCTCTCGGCTTGGTGAACTCGCGTAACTTGAACGAGGGTAGGAATCTTGAGGTTAGTCCATGTGCCTATGCGCCCTTCGACCCTGAATGCTTCACATGGACTGACGATGAAGGCCTACCTATCTATGAGTYCGAAGTCGAGGACCCCTGCGAGAAGACTGATGAGTACTGGAACGGAACCCACTGCCATTCCTGCTACTATATGTATCCTGGATGCCATTCTTGCTCAGTCGATCAGTGCGGAGCTCCTATTGTTCGAGGATGTACTGAWGACTGTAAGTGGACCAACGAAACAGAAGCTGGCTCAGAGGAGACTGCCCTCCTTGACTTCTCCGACGGAGATGACGACTGGACATGTTGGTGCGAGCCTGGAGAGGCTTGGGTCCAAATCAATGAAGACCAAGGATTCTGCGCTGACTGCGACTCCTTCCCCATCCCACCAGAGGTCTGCACCCTCGGCAACAACTGTAAGTACCCCAACCACCACAACCCTGCCATCTGCTACGGCTGTCACGCTGGCTATGGTCTCAACATGTGTGCTCTCACTTGTCACAACTGTGATGAGGTCGCTGAGACCACTGGATGTCTCGAATGCGAGATTTCAGAATCTGGTGGTGAAGTCGTTGGTACTTGTACAAGATGCATTGGCGAACTACTTCTGACTGAAGGCAAGTGTCTTTACCCTGAGTGTGAGGACTACGATGTCTACACTGCTGGTCACTTGAGAACATCAGCTCTCTGCCTTGACTGTGACGATTGGTATGGTCTCAACCTTCAAACCTGTATTGAGTGCCATGATCCTTCTCTTGACCGAACTGAAGATGTCATCTGGAGAGGATGTATCGACTGTATCTTCACAAACAGCGACGAAGACATCAGCCAAGGAGTCAGTGCCGGGTTCTTGCTCGATGACTGTACTATGTGCCTCCCTGGATGGACTCTAGAAGAGAGAGAAGCTATCTACGTATCTCAAGGATAGCCTCCTCATGAGTGCATCCCTCCTGTAGAGTGTGTTCACGGAGTTGATGAAATCGGCTGTATTTGTATTGAAGGATAGATCAGACTTGATAATGGAACCTGCGGAACATGTGATGATCTCATTGAAGCAGAAGTTCTTGGATGCGAAGAGTGTAGCGCTGATACTGACGGYAACTATCATTGCCAGAAATGTCTCACCCCTCTCGTCCTCAACGAAGAGACTGGAGAATGCGAGTTCGATCTCTGTGCCTTCTACAAGGCTTGGGAGGAGATCACTGGAGGATTTGATTATCTGACTGTGCTCATGGAAAGAGCTGAGTGCTTAGACTGTGAAGATGGTCACGGACTCAGAGATGGTCGATGCTACACCTGCTCTGGAGCCAACATTATAGTCGATGGAGTCGAGGTCAACACTATGGACATCCTTGAAGACATCATCGATCCTAGAGACCCTCTCTACAAATGGAAGGGATGCATCGACTGTGAGCTTGATGACATGGCACCGTTTGAGGTGAAGGACTGTATTGAGTGTGTTGGTGGAGAAACCCTTATCCCCAACCCTGATTACGTTGCCGATGGATCTGAAGGTCCTCCTAACCTTTGTGTGCCYACCACTCCTCCAGTCATCCCCAACTGTACCGTGACTGATGTCCGAGGAGCCTACTGCTTCGACTGTGACGACTTCTTCTATATCAGTCCTGTGATCCTTCAAGTGTGGGTCAGAATGATCCCTCTCAGCTTTCTAACTGAGCAGTGTGTTCCTTGCGGAACCAACTGTATCGAGTGCTCCAAGGACCAATGCGTTTTCTGTGAAGATGGTTACTCAACAACTGATGCCAATGGAAAGGACTGCGAGCCAAGATGCGATGATGATCCTGAATGCCTAGACTGTATCGCTCCTGGAGTGTGCGAAGGTTGTGACGAAGGATYCTTCCCTGATGAGTCTGGAGTCTGTATCGAATGTCCTGAGGATGGATGCAAGATCTGCGAACAAGATGATGGTGAGTGCAATGAATGCGAAGATGACTATTCACTTTTGGTTGACAAGACCTGTGATCCTGACTGTGAAGTCATTGAAAACTGTATCGACTGTGAGAATCCTGATGTATGCACTGTGTGTGATGATGGCTACTTCCTCAACGATCTTGGCTTCTGTAGTCTCTGCTCTCAGCTCTGCTTAGAATGCGAAGACAACAAAGACAATTGCCCCATCTGCAAAGATGAGTTCAACGGAGATGAAGTCTTCATGCTTGGCACCAACAATTGCGAGACCACCTGTTCCGTAGCTATCGATTTCTGTCTCGAGTGTTCTTAGGATGATCCTACCGACCCTATCATCTGTGGAGCGTGTGATTACGGATTCTACCTTGACGATAACGAGTGCTTCCCTTGTAACGACAACTGTGAGATCTGTCCTGGGCTTGACGAGTGCCCAACATGCGCCACCGGCTACAACGAGGAGCCTATTGACTCAGGAGAGTGTGTGCCTGACTGTACCTTCATTCTCACCGACTGTGAGAGATGCTCTGACCCCACCACTTGCACCAAGTGCGTGCTTGGAGCCGATCCTCCTGTCTTCCTTGACTCAGATGGAAACACCTGCGAGAACTGCATCGATGAAGAGTGCACCTCCTGTGATGAAGAGGAGTGCAACGATTGTAACGAAGGATGGATTGTCAATCCTGACGATCCTCTTGATTGCATCCCTGACTGTGACTTCATCGATCCTGATTGTGAAGAGTGCAGTGTGGTTGGAGTCTGTGACAAGTGTACTGACGGAACCTACTGGGATTCACTTCTCAAGGAGTGTGTTGACTGTGACGATAGCTTTGACGACTGTGTCCTCTGCGATCCTAACGGCTGCAATGAATGTGATACTCCAGACTACATTCTGGTTGGCGTTGAGTGCCTTCCAGACTGCACAAGAATCGATGATCAGTGCGACGAGTGTGCTTCTACCTCAGACTGTACTCAGTGCCTGAATGGGTTCTACCTAACCTCAGGCGAGAGGTGCGATCCTTGCCATGATTCTTGTGAGACCTGTGTTGAGGACGAGTGTCTTACTTGCAAGAACCCAGATCACGAGCTTGTGACTCTCGACAATGGAGATGTGATCTGCGACTACGTCTGTGATGGCATTGATAACTGCGAGACCTGTGACTCTCCAAGCAACTGTGTTGAGTGTGAGGATGGTTTCATGGAGTGGGAGAACAGCAGCGGAGACACCATCTGTATCCCTATCTGTATTGATGATGAGCAGTGGAGAGACCCAAACACTCATTTGTGCATCGACTGTGATCCTTCCTGCGACGGCTGTGATCCTGAGACTGGATACTGTAGAGAGTGTGATGATGATTACTTGGCTGGAGTTGGAGAAGCTTTAGAAGCCACTAAGGGATACACTCCATTCGGACAAGTCTGCATCCCAGGACCTTGTAAGGAAGGATGCAGAGTCTGTAGTTTCGAAGCTGACTTCGACGATGGAGAGCAAGTCTGCTCTCTCTGCCTGGATTGGTATGAATATGATGCAGCTGACAATGATTGCGATGAAGTGATCTGTGACATTCCTGCTGAGTTTGCCAACGAAGAGACTTTGGAGTGCGAGGATTGCCATGAGAACTGTCTCGGCTGTGACGGACCTGAAGACACTGACTGTGATAAATGTGCTCTCGTAGACGAAGACGGTAACATGGCCTTCGACTTGACTATCTACGATCTCATTGACGGAGTGCTTGAAGAAATTGACCATCAGTGTGTGCCAGACTGCCCAGACCTCTTCGATGAGGACGAGGAAGAACAACTCTGTGTTCCCTCCGAGCCTGAAGGTAACGTGACAGTCACTCCTCCTGTGGATCCTGTGGAAGGACCAGAAATCAACTGTAATGTAAAGCTTCAGTTCGACCTCTCCAACGTTTCAAACATGTGTCCTGAAGGCAACAGTCTCTCTTACGACATCATCCTTCACAATAACACTGTCTACGATTCTTCCTACCTCATTCCAGTGATTGATGCCACCAATGCTTACGTTCAAGCCTTCTACAATGGAACCGATGAGAACTTTGAAATGGACTTCACTGAGTCGTTCGACTGGGAAGGCAATACTGATGTTCATCTTCAAGATGCTTGGACTTAGCTCATCAGCAAGTTTGAGGTTTGGCAGACAGTTGAAATCGAGTATCACGTTACTGTGACCAATTGCCACAACGCTCAAGCCACTTTCATTACTGGATTGATCCCAATCATTGCCTGCGGTGTTTACACTTGGGAGCTTATAGCAATCCCTCCTTGCGACTGGAGCAGAAGATTGAATGGAGACTTGACTCCTCCAGAGATCAACATTGAGGAGCTGAGAGCTGAGCATGCCCAGAAATCAAGAGGATTCACCCTTTACTACCTCATTGCAGGAACATTCCTCGTTCTGGCGGCTGCTTTCCTCATGAAGAGGATT
>JAESRW010000295.1 GCA_016764395.1 Flavobacteriales bacterium | reverse complement strand
AATGGCTTGGTGATGGATGTGGACAATGGAACTCGAACGGATCAACCGAAGAAAAAGTCTACCCCTCGTAAAAAGCCCAAAACTAAAGGAGGTAAAAGTTCTGATATAGAATCTGCCAAACCTGGTTCTGAGGAATAAGCTCATCACCTAAAATCATCGGTACATACATGCAAGGACAATTCGTCCGAGTGCATGGTTATTGGTAAGGTGTTCAGCATTGTAGGATGCTTTACCTTTTCATTAGACTATATTATATTCTACATTTGGGCCACCAACTCCAATTGATCCTGTCTATGAACTTCAGAATGAAGTACCTACTGATGCTATTCTGCCTCTCTCTGGGTTTTCACAATTTAGTCAATGCGCAAATTAGAGATGCGGTACCCAATTATCTTTTTGCTGATGATGCAAAGATTGGCGTGACATTAATGTTTGGTGCTATGGATGAGAGGGTAACCAAAAATGGATCAGTGTATAATAAAACACTCCATTTTATCTTGGAAGACTTGAAAAAGATTGGATTAGAACCAGTTTTCTCTACGTTGGCTACACCTGGCTGGATCAACGAATTAGAGACGGCTGACTGGATCAGCCAGCTAGATGAATCTGGAGTTACACCTAATGTTTGGTTGAATTTCAACTTTTTTAAATATCCTAAGAAAGGAGATGTAACACGGAAAAAGCTAGCGAGTGCTACATTGTTTATGCGTAAGATGCCAGCTGCATCGGAAGAGGGTACTTCACCCCCGCTTTACAAGCTTGGAAATAGAGGTGGTGACTTTGCTCTAAATTACACGGGGTTATTTGAGAAATTAGATCAACAAATAAAGCAAGCCGGGCCGTCATACTTTGTGAATAAAATAGATGATGCAGACAATGAAATTCTGATACCAAACTCTGATACCGTGAATTATTTCCCCAAGGATCTGGATCATGAGAAACTGGTCATCTGCAGGTTTAACCGCCATGATTACTATCGGTTTAACAAGGATAAGGTGGTTGATCTGGCACTTGCTTATTTTAAAAAGAAATATCCATTTGAGCTTCACGATTGCGAGATGCTGGAATATGAAGTTAATAGTTTCCAGAAAGAGAAGATTAAGTATCTTCTAAGGGTTCGAACATTTGTAATTTATCAAGCGAGTGGCGCATGGTATAAACTGACCAAAATGCCTGATGGCCATGATACTGTCGTTGAAGTGGAACGGCCTGGATGGCATTCATCTCAAGATAGGAAGGCTTATTTAGTCTATTCTATAAGAGACTTGCAAACCGGAGTAAACTATGTTGGAAAGATAGTGGCATCATCCGATTATTATGGGGCTATCAGAATTTTCTGTAATGGTGTTAAAGAGCAATTCGATATTAAATGATTGTTTCTGGTCTCAAGCAATCGCCAGTTGCAACTATACGCTTTCAGCGCGAAAGACTTTTTGAACTTCTAAATGATAAATAAAAGCTCTCCCCTATCGATAGTTGACATACACTATCTTGCAGAACGCTTTTCGCTGAGCAAGCGTGGGTGAGATCTTGAAGAGTTCTGCGATCCATTGCGGATCATTGCTATCTGATTTCCTGTAAACACTTGTCACATCCAACTTGATACCTTCACCGGGTGTTGCAGGAATATCGGCAGCATGGTTGGCCGTGTACATTTCGCCATCCCAAATTTTGAGAAATTGCCCATACGTAGCAACTTTTGCTTTTTTGTCCTTGGTCAGCTCGAACAACTTGAACTCGGGAAGCCGCTCTTCATAGTAAGTTTCGAGAGATTCTGCTGAAAGATTGAGGGCAAAGACATGCACACGCAATATCGGGTAGTCCCCTAAAACCCCATTGTCCCTTAATACCTTGATCATATTCTTTGTTTCATCAGGTAAAAAGACAACGTCTCGCGGTAATGGAAACATTTGCAGATCTTTGAGAAGCTCATACACTTTAAGCTTGCCTTCCCCAGCCAGTTTGGTGAAAATCCTGGCTTCCTCAAATCTACGGTCCGCAGATAAATACAGCGCAAGGGTCTCCTTATATTCAATGTTTTCCAAGTCAAGCGAGATGGCCGTCTTCAGGTACTTTATTGCTTGCTCATAGTTCCTGAACTCAAAGTTGAAATCATCTCCCGAAGCTACGTTCTCCTTAATCCCAAATAATCTGGCCTTCCAGTAATGAGCTTCGGCATTATCCGATTCCATTTCAATGGCTTTGTCAAGGTACCCGTGAAGTTTCCCCAGATCATGGTCGTTTTTTAAGCCAATTTCCGCATACGAAACCAAAGCGCTTACATCAGATGGATGGATCTTCACATAGTTCTCAAGTTGTCCTTCGATAGTTTTTTTCTGCTCATTTGTAACATGATCATATTTCTTAACCATGCCCACCAAGTTATCTATGTACCAAGGCCCCGGTTTATTTGGGTCAAATCCTTCGAGTTCATCCCACACCGTGTTTTTCCAACCGCTTCCATTTAGATCAAATCGTGTAAGTCCTCCACCATAAGTTGCGAGCCATAGAATCTCTTCTGAATCGATTCTAATTCCTCTAACTTCATTATTAGGCAATCCCGAGTTGTATGTGTTATAAGTGGTCCAGGGGTCAATACTGTCTCCCTTTATGGTAGGATCAAACCTTACGAGGCCTGCATTTACCATCCCCAGCCAAACAATTCCATGTTGATCTATGCGCATTGAATAAATCTTGTCGTCAGGTAAGCCTGAATTATCTTTCTTGTATACCGTCCATTTCTCATCCTTACTTAGCACCGCTAGTCCACCTTCCGTTCCCAGCCATACATTCCCCTGATTATCAAAGTTGATCGCGTATACTGCATTACTAGGTAGCTGAGAGTTGAAATCCGAATATACTGTCCAGGTTGCATCGCCATTAAACTTCGCCACACCTCCGAATAAGGTACCGATCCACTTGTTGCCATCTCTGTCAATCGCTATGGACCTGATAAGGTCGTCAATTAAAGGAGAGTTTGTGGATTTATAGACCTTCCACTCTTCCTTCCCGTCAAACCTTACCACTCCATCTCCATAGGTGCCTATCCACACACTGACCTGGTCACCATTAAGTTCCGAAGCCCCTTGTCCCCTGTCAATCGCCAGTGGATAAATATCATCATTGGGCAAGCCAGAGTTTTCTGAATTGTATGAGGTCCAGGTTGTATCGCCGTCGAACTTGCAAATACCATTTCCGGTACCGAACCAAATATTGCCATTTAAGTCAATAGCAATCGAATCCACATGATTGTTTGCAATGCCAGATGTCGTTTCGTTATAGATATACCATTTTTCCCCATCATATTTCACCCCCCCGTCACCGGCGGTACCCAACCAGATGCTCCCTTCGCTATCCATGGTAATGGATTTGAGCTTATTTTCAGGCAAATCAGAGTTGTCACTATTGAAAACTTGCCAAATAGGGCTTTGAGCCTGTGATGAAGCTACAACGAACAGTAGAATGAGTGAAGAGAATATACCTTTAAGCACGGTCAACTTTCTGCAATATAAATGCCATTAATGATACTAGTCTTACAATAATATTTACTCCAATAAAGAAGGATTCAAACAATGCCTAAAAATAATAAGAAAATGGGAAGTGACGAATACAAATACCTGCGAATTACAAACGTGTCTGCCCGCAGACACGTTTCTGTTCAGATAGATTTGAGAGATCAATCCAAGCTCTATTATGTTGTACAAACTTGATACAAATAGCGTTTGAGCAGCAATACATGATGACGCGTAAATTTGAATGAAGTTGTTATGCCAAGGCAATTTGAATTTTCCTTATTCATGCTCTTAATACAACTTCGTAATTAGTAGCTGTACTACTTTATCAGGGTAACCTTGCCTACAAACTCATGCTCTACTCCGTTGTCATCGTAGGTTTCTATCTTCCAGAC
Source organism: Flavobacteriales bacterium (assembly GCA_016764395.1). Taxonomy (GTDB): domain Bacteria; phylum Bacteroidota; class Bacteroidia; order NORP154; family NORP154. The sequence goes on along the minus strand of JAESRW010000295.1, from coordinate 1,327 downwards.
ATACACATCTATTTGCGCAACTTTCTTACCATTGTTGGCACGCCCATCCCATGGTTCGTTAATGTCTTTGGTCTGGTAGATAAGATCACCCCAACGGTCGAAGATTGAGAATTCAAAGTTACCTTCATCAATTCCGATCCCTTTAGGGAAAAAGAAATCATTGATTTCATCCCCATTAGGAGAGAAGCTATTGGGTGTAAAGAGCGCAAAATCACCTTTAATTTCCACTTGATGTAAGATGGAATCACGACATCCCAAGATATTGGTTGTGATGAGCCATACATCATATACGCCTGGCTCCTCGCTTGGGAATTCATGCTCTGGCGCTTGATCTGTCGAGCCTGCTGAGCCATCTCCAAAGGTCCACTCGTATTGCATGGCTCCAGTAGAGAGGTCGATAAAGTCGATGGTGGAGTTGAAAATCGTTGTAACCAGGGGTGTTGCAGTGAATTGGGTTTCAAATGGTGGAGCCGGAACAGCACGAACTGAATCAATACCCACCACCTCACAACCAACTGAGTCAAATACGGTTACCGTATAATCTCCAAGGCATAATCCAGTGGCCATGGCGGTCGTTTGAAGTGCAGGGTCATCCCATGCATAGGTATAAGGTGTCCATCCTCCACTTGCATTTACGGTTACACTACCGTCACAATCAAAGGTGCAATGTAGCCGGGTGGTATCTGTTGGCGCTAAAAGTTTAGCAGGTGAGTTGATGATCACCGAATCTGTGAACGTGCAAGATTGCGCATCGGTAATGTCTACATACCACTTACCGCCACAAAGATTAGTAGCTATCGAATCGGTTTGAACCAGATTTCTCCATGCATACGTAAAGGGTGAGGTTCCTCCACTCACAGCGACCCTTCCTACTCCATTGCAATCTCCTGCGCACCTCACATGAGAAATGGAGTCGATACTGGTTTGTAGCGCCGTAGGTTGGGTAAGGGTAACCGTGTCAGCTGTCTTGCATCCAGCACCGTCTGTGAACTCAAGGTAGTACGTGTCAGAACATAAACCTGAAGCACTGGTGGTAGTATTACCTATCGCCACTCCTGATATATTGAACCACTCGAAAGCAAATGGTGGGGTTCCCTCAGTGGGCGAAAAAGATATCGATCCGTCACAAAGCCCAAAACAAGAAATATCTGTCGGCGGATCCTGATCTAATCCGATGGGGGATGCTTCACCAACGCGAATACTATCCAGTACCTGACACCCTGTGGCGTCTATCACGTCTACGTAAACCCATCCTACACAGAGGTTGGTGGCCTGGCTGTTTGTTTGTGCCGCCGGATCATCCCACAGATAAGTATAAGGTGCTAGT
>JAESRW010000011.1 GCA_016764395.1 Flavobacteriales bacterium | reverse complement strand
GCATGATAGGGTCATACGTAGAGATACAGAGAAATGTGAATATTGGAAACACCACCAGAATTCAATCGCACAGCTTCATATGTTCCAACACCAATATAGGCGGCAACTGTTTTGTGGCGCATGGTGTTATGTTCATTAACGATGATTTCAAAAGCCATGAAGTCAAGCTAAATGAAGAAGGCCCCCAGCATACCCGTGTTGAAAACAACGTGATCATAGGAACGAATGCAACCATCTTCCCGGTAACCCTGGGAGAGAATTGCATTATAGGAGCAGGAGCAGTAGTAACCAAAGACGTACCAGCTAACGCTGTGGTAGTTGGCAACCCCGCTCGAGTTACGGGCTACAGGGATGAATAAAGCTTTTTCACTATCACTTATTGTACCGGCCTACAATGAGGAAGAAGGCATTGAATATGCCATCAAATCGAACCTGGCTACGCTACGAAAAGAGGGCCTTGACTTTGAAATCATCATTATCAATGATGGAAGTATTGATGGAACTAAGCAGATAATAGAACAACATTTTGCAGGATTATCAGAGGTTAAATTTGAGTCCAAACCCAATGGAGGATTTGGAAGCGCGATAAGAAAAGGAGTGACTTTAGCTGCTAAAAGTCATATCATTTTTGCACCTGTAGATTGTCCGTTATCGCCTGCTACGTTAAGCTCATTTTTATCCAATCATGACAAGGCAGATATCCTGGTTAGCTATCGGAGAGAACGAAAAGGGTATAACTGGCGAATGAAATTAAATTCGAAAGTCTATAATCTCATGGTATCTCTTCTGTTTGGGTTCTCGCTGAAAGATTTCAATTGGATTCATATGTATCCGAAAAAGATGTTTGACAGCGATATTACCATTGAATATGATGGTATTTTTATGCCTGCGGAGGTCTTGATCAAAGCGCATAAACAAGGATATAGCTTCCACGAATTTCCTGTAGATATGGAAAAACGAACAACAGGAAAAGCGACAGCTCAATCCTTAAAAGCGATTGTTCAAACTTTTAGAGATCTAATCAAGTTTTTTGTGAATAGATGAGTAAAAAAACCATAGATATTAAGTTTGTTGATCTGAGCAGACAGTACGAAGGTATCAGCGAAGAAATTGACAATGCAATTAGGGATGTTCTTCAAAGAGGCGACTATATCCTAGGAGAAGCTGTTGGCAAATTCGAAGCTCAGTTTTCAAGGTATATTGGATGCGATTACAGCGTTGGCGTGAGTTCGGGTACGGATGCCTTAAACTTAGCGATCAAGGCGCTTGATATTGGGACCGGAGATGAAGTGATTACCGTTCCCAACACTTTTGTTTCCACAGCCTATGCCATATCTGAAGCAGGGGCCCACCCCGTATTTGTGGATGTCGATGAAGCTACCCAATTGATGGATCCCTCATTACTGGAGGACAGAATCACCGAGCGAACTAAGGCTATCATACCAGTTCACCTCTTTGGCCAGATTGCGGATATGTCAGCAATATCTGATATCGCAACTAAGTACGATTTACATATTGTTGAAGATGCATGCCAGGCGCATGGAGCCACTCAAAACGATAAAAAAGCAGGTTCAATGGGTAAGCTTGGATGTTTCAGCTTTTATCCTAGTAAGAACCTCGGTGCTTTAGGTGATGCCGGAATGATCACAACGAGTGACCGGGAACTATATGAAAAGCTCATACTATTGAGAAACTACGGCGCACAAACCAAAAATCATCATGTGGTTAGGGGATATAATGCGAGATTGGATAATTTACAAGCTGCTGTTCTTAATGTAAAATTAAAATACCTTGAAAGTTGGAAGGCCAGGAGAAACGAAATACACAAAGCATACGTGACTGCCTTAACAGGAGTTGGGGACCTCAAACTACCTACAACGGTACCAGGCAATATATCTGCGTGTCATCTATTTGTAATTAGAACTAATTCCAGAGAAGGGCTTGCTGACTTTCTAACCTCCAAACGAGTGCCAACTATAATTCACTATCCAGTACCTATCCACCTCCAAGATGTATATCGGAATTTAAAACTAAAGGAAGGAGCGTATCCAGTGGCCGAAATGCTGGCCAATGATATACTTTCATTACCAATTCACCCGGAAATGACATATGAAGAGGTGGATTGGGTATCTTCGCAGGTACAAAATTATTTCAACTAATGGCAGGAACACCTAACTCAAGAATAATAAGGGAAGATATTGAACAGCTAGCTGCTTCTTTATCTAATGTGAAAGATAAATTTGAGGACAAGACCTTTCTAATTACGGGAGCAGGCGGGTTTCTCGGAAACTATTTCGTGTTACTCATTAAATATCTAAATGAAAATATCCTTGAGGTACCAGCAAGAGGAATTTTTCTCGACAACTTCATCACCGGATATAAACGAGAAATGACATCTGATGAGCATGTTAAATTCATCGGTCACAATGTCATTGAACCGTTCCATACGGAGGAGAAGATCGACTATATTATCCACGCTGCTGGAATCGCCTCCCCCTTGTATTACACCAAGTTTCCTATAGAAACGATGGACGTGACTACTATAGGAACACGGAATATGCTCGAACTGGCCAAAGAAAAAAAAGTTGATGGTTTTGTGTTCACCAGTTCCAGTGAAGTCTACGGTGATCCAGATCCAAGTCACATTCCTACACCCGAAACATACAATGGCAATGTATCTATTACAGGGCCCCGGGCTTGTTATGATGAATCGAAGCGGTTTGCGGAAATTCTGTGTACGGTTTTCGCAAAAGAACATGATGTTCCGGTGAAGATCGTGAGATATTTCAATGTGTATGGCCCAGGCATGCGGTTAAACGATTACCGGGTGCTGCCTAACTTTATCGAAAATGGCCTCAAGAAGAAACCGTTAGAAGTACACGGAAATGGTAAAAACACCCGGTCATATTGCTATATTAACGATGCCATTCTTGGGACCTTAAAAGTTTTGTTCTCATCTTATAAAGAAGGTACTCCGTTCAATATTGGTAATCCCTTTCCGGAAGTTTCGGTGGAAGATTTAGCAAAGCACGTTGCGGAGCTAATCGACGATCACGTTGAAATACAATACGTCACGCCACCCCATGAGGTGTATGGCGAAACTGATCCCAAAAGGAGATGTCCTGATATATCCAAGATTACTTCGGCCCTAGACTTCAATCCGTCTCACACACTTCATGATGGATTAAGTAGGACAATTAACTGGTATAAAGAAGTTATTTAAGAATTTAGATATTCAATTAGTACAAAATTCAAATTATGGAAACAGTAAAACATATTGGCACCTCATTTAGCGATGCCAGAGGGGAAATAACAAACATCCATGAAGGTGAGTTTCAACATATCGCTCTGATCACCTCGAAGAAGGGGGCAGTAAGAGGAAATCATTACCATGAACACCTGCACCAGTATATTTATTTGCTTGAAGGCAAACTAGAAACCTATTGTTGTGAAGTTGATGATCCGGATAACAAGCAGATGCTGATTGTTGAAAAGGGTGATCTTATTGACACGCCACCATTATTGGCACATGCTCAAATTGCACTTGAAGATTCAGTATACATTGCGCTATCTACCCATAAAAGACTGGAAGGCAAATACGAGGAAGACACGATCGCGTATCAAGTAGTAGAAGGTTATCTAAACGCTGATTTAGTAAGATAATTCCGTGGATCAGCATAAGAAGTCCAACTGTCGCTATTGTAACACCCCGCTGTCGGAGCCATTCCTAGAGCTTGGTTCAATGCCGCTGGCCAATTCTTTTCTAAAAAAGGAGGAGCTAAATGATAAAGAATTTACCTGTCCGCTAAGTCTCGTCTATTGTGAAACATGCAGCTTGGTACAGCTATCTCACGTCGTGCCGGCTGAATTGATGTTCTCACACTATCTCTACGTGAGTTCTACTTCCGCCACCTTTAGAGAGCATTTTAAGGATTACGCAAAGGATGCCATTGCTCGGTCAACGGCTTCTGGCACGCGATTAGCAGTTGACATTGGAAGCAACGATGGCCTTTTGCTACATAATTTTGTCAAAGAGGGCATAAATGCCGTTGGCGTAGACCCGGCAACCAATTTGAGTGACCAGGCCAATGAAGAGGGCTTGACAAGTATAAACCGGTATTTCGACGCAGAATGTGTGCGCATCATCACAGAAAATCATGGAAAGGCAGATATTATTACCGCCAACAATGTTTTTGCCCATATAGATGACTCTCAGAGTGTTTGCAAAAACGTAAGCGATCTATTAAGTGATGATGGGATGTTTATTATAGAGTTCCCTTCGCTGCATACCATGTATTCTGAAATGTTCTTTGATATGATCTATCACGAACACTTGTCTTACATTGGCTTAGAGGCATTGCAACATTTGTACAGAAATCACAATCTGGAAATATTTGATGTCATTGAAACTTCTGCTCATGGGGGATCCCGGAGGGTTTTCGCACAAAAAATCGGTGCTCACAATGAGGTGTCGGACAACGTTGCTGAAACATTGGAAGCAGAATTTAAAGCCTGTCTGAGTCAGAATTTCAAACACACCGAATTTGCTGAGGCTGTTAGTAACATAAGAACCAACTTACGCACTTTTGTAAGCGAGGCAAAAAAGCAAGGAAAGAAAATAGCCGGCTATGGTGCGCCCGCTAAAGGAAATACCATCATCAACTATTGCAATTTCAACAGTAACGACATTGATTATATTGTTGATGACAATGCCTTGAAACAAAACATGTTCACGCCAGGTGCGCACATTCCAGTCTTTTCATCTAAAATTCTTCACGACGACCCACCTGACATGCTCATCATATTTGCCTGGAATTTCGCCGAAGAGATTATCCACAAAATTCACTTTCTTCAAGAAAGCGGAACTCAATTTATCATACCCCTTCCAATCCCTCGTATTATCGAGTAATTGCAACCTTTTTGGCACGCGGTTCTGACTTCCCTTGGTTATCATTGTGATAATATAGGATGAACAAGCTGGAAAGGAAAAATGGAATTGCCGGAATTTTATATCTAACCAGAGCACCAAAATTAGGGGTGCTTATGCCCACGGCAAACGCAAAAAATATGGAAAACATGATTGAGAACAGGACCAATGGGTTAGAAACTATTCGTCTAAGGATTGTAATGATATTAATTCGCAACAATAACCACATACAAAAGAAAACTATAAAGGTGTTTTCGAGTGCTGAAAGTAACATAACCGGATTCCTTACCTCCCACATATAGGGCCTAAATAAAGTGGCAGATATAGCCACAGGCGCCTTTTTGAGCAAGCCCATAGGTGTAGGGTCAATCCCCCCGATATCAAAAAAATTATCTCCATAAGCCTCTGCCCTTGTTAAGTCTTCTTGATTGACGGTGGCTTTTTCTATCACCTTGTCAAAAGATGAATACGTTCCCAACTCACCGCTGACCTGGGACATAATTAGCGCAATCACTCCCACTGCAATGGATAAAACCACCGGGAAAACAAAGATCTTTATAAATACATTTTTAATCGCCGCTATTCTTTCAAAACTAACCCAGAGAAGCGAACCAGGCATAAGCGAAATAAATATGTACGGCTTTATGGTGATCAACAAATACGAGCTTACCACAAGACAAAAGAGATGAAACACCAATTTCTCCTTCTTTATAGCAAAATAATATATCGCGTAGACAAACCAGCACACACAAGAAAAGGTGAATGCATCCTTCAACATCCCCGATCCCCAAAATACAACCGAAGGCATGAAAAGAATTGCCGTAGCCAAATGTTTAGTAAGGTGTGGGAACTGTTCGCAGAACAAGAGGTACATTCTCCAAATTCCTGTATAAGATAACCACGCAATTAAGATCGTAGCAGGAATAAATGTTTTAAATGTTAAGATCAAGAAAACACTTACCAATTGAATAACAAAATAAGTTTTTTCATCCTTAAACATAAAATGAGGTGGCCAGCCAGTGGACATGTCATAATAAAACCAACTTCCCTGTCCAACATCTCCAAATAGTACGTCAAAGTACAACATGGGATCTTTCATGAATAAATTCGCCATGGCTACCCCACCACGATAATACGCAGTGGTATCTCCCCCTCCGTAATAATATACATAGATCAAGCATATGACAATGCCTGAAAACAGCTTAATGAACAACCCTTTCGTATAATACCGATAGACAGGGTTCGCTGCTATATTAGCATCTTCAGTACGCTTTGCCAGCACGTAAATTGCACCCAGCAAAAAGGGTGTTATAAGTCCATCTAAATAGCTAATAAAAGTGTACATAACATCAAACCTAAAAGAATAGACTAGCTTAAGTCATCATTTTCCGTTCAAATTCTATTAGAGTTGTATAACGCATTTCCCTTTCAGTTATTAAATATACTTTTGTTTATTCTCCTTAATGGAACAATACTTCGCAGATAAATGAACATCCTTTATATTACATATGACGGCCTTACAGATCCGCTTGGCCAATCACAAGTAATACCATACGTAAAGGGATTGTCGAATACAGGATTCACCATAACCATTCTCAGCTATGAGAAAAAGGACAATTACCGCAAATTTAAGGAAGAAATATCAAAGCAGCTGGCTGACAATAACATTCAGTGGAAGCCTATGAAATATCACGCTCGCTTTTCTGTTCTTTCAACAGGGTTTGATTTGCTAAATGGCATATTCGCAGTGAGAAAGATAATTAAAGATGAAGGCATCAGAATCGTTCATTGTAGAAGTTACGTGAGTGCCTTTCTTGGCTTAATGCTTAAGAAGCGCCATGGGGTCAAATTCATCTTCGATATGAGAGGYTTTTGGGTGGATGAAAGAAGAGATGCTGGMATGMTCCAATCCAAAWTMTTGTATTCWAGWTTGAARAAATTTGAAAAAAWGTTTCTRCTSAACGCTGATTCAATCATTTCTTTAACGGAGGCTGCAGTGAAAGAAATGAMGTCYTGGCCSTATATCACYGRACGTGATATYTCTAAATGCACACAAATAGCRACCTGCTGTGATGTAYKGGGTTATGAAAGCGCCTTTAASTTAAATATTGCCAGNRRKSSCCAANAGTAATGGCTACAAGCTTGTTTAYGTWGGYTCGATYGGRCCCTGGCACKCRCTAGAAGATCTCTGYCGGTTTATGAGGATTACCTATCRRCATTTACCSAACAGYTCATTTAAACTCATTGTCAATCARGGTGCTGAACATCTACACGCCTTCATTGAAGAAAATCAACTGGACAAGCAAMGATTCTCGATTGAAARTATTCCTCATGATAAGATRCCYAAWGCATTGGCGAATTGYGATATYGGATTTTTCTTTATACCACCGAAATWTGCRAARAAGGCCTCCTCACCAACAAAAATGGGTGAAATGCTCTCTGCMGGTTTACCCATCATCACWAGYCACTCTATAGGAGATGTRGACCAYCTGGTGGARTCAAACAACATTGGRCATGTCATMAAATCCTTCGACGACARWAGTATYAWGRAAGCACTKGAYARGGTAACTGCTCTTWTGGATTCAGATAGAKCTGCYAYATCYCAGCGATGTCTAGCGATAGCKAACAGYCATTTCTCACTCGARAAAGCMGTAGYTAAGTATGCAGATATTTACTCAAAAMTGAACAATTAGMACCATGCAACAGAAAGRTTCRKCCRYRYCTCSGRGAGATGATGAGAAATGCCTTGTTTGTGGTSARGTRAATTCTCAAGTGCTRGGAATTCGCGGAAATCACGAATATTTTGGTGCAGATTTAAATGTAAAACCGCATCTTTACACAAGCATAGTGCAGTGCAGTGACYGTGGGTTCATTTACCTGTCCCCCAGAATYCCCCAAACCGCTATWTTAGAAAAAGAACRTTACAGTAAYCCTGAATATTATGAAGCAGTGAGCGGAGGGAATTCATTTGCAATGTTTGGAAGCAGRCTGASCTTCATCGAAAAATTCAAGTCACCYTCGAGCATGCTKGACATAGGAGCRGGAAARGGTGAATTTCTGKCAGAGGCAAAAAAGAAAGGCTGGGARATAGCCGGMCTGGAGCCWTCTGCKGAGTTTTGCCRATATGCAAAGCGGGAATACAAYGTGGACCTGTTTAACGGTGAGTTAGAAGACTATCAACATGCATCAACTAAGAAATTTGATGTCATAACACTCAATCATGTACTAGAGCATATTGCTGCCCCTTATCCACTTATTGAATGTATCAATACCTTATTAACTGAAAAGGGTATACTCTGCATAGAAGTTCCCAATACGTCCTCAAATTTGCTTAAGCTAGCTGACCTCTATTTTAAGATGAAGGGACTCAACTGGTCCAGTCGATTATCGCCCTTGCATCCACCATTTCATGAATTTGGATACAGCCCCAAATCTCTTCAGTTTTTACTTCGTAAAACAGGCTTTAATATTCTGGATACCCACACTTTTTCCGGAAGGGATAGAGGAAAAACAAAGGTTCATAATTTTACGTCGGCAATGCGTGATGTATCAGCTCGCGTGCTGGATATGTTCGGAAACAGAGAATTATTATACATGGTAGCACAAAGAGCAGCATAGTGAAGAAGAAACCTCAATATAAAATCCTCTTCCTTGCACCTTACCCTATGCACTGTGCACCGAGTCAACGACTCAAATATGAGCAGTATTACGATCATTTTGAGGAAAACGGATTCCGGGTAACGACCAGTTCCTTCATAAGCCTGAAATTTTGGAAAATCATTTACAAGCCGGGGTTTCTCTTTCAAAAATTCATCTATACACTCGTTGGATACTTGCGCAGAACAATTGATATTCTGACGATTAGAAGATATGATATAGTGTATGTACATCTTTGGGTGACTCCCCTGGGACCTCCAATTTTCGAATGGGTGGTACTACTACTTGCCAAAAGAGTCATCTACGACATTGACGATATGATCTTCCTGGGTCACATTAGCAAAGCCAACAGGATGTGGTTCAGATTAAAGGGGACAAAAAAAGTAACCAACCTGATGGCAAACGCTGATCATGTGATTGTATGCTCTTCACAACTGTATGATTATGCTAAACAACTTAACCATAACGTCTCCGACATTTCATCGACAATTAATCTTGATGAGTTTAAGGTGCCGCCACGCAAAGAGGATAACAGTGAACTTGTCATTGGCTGGACCGGTAGTCACAGTACTGGCAAGTATTTGCATATTTTAGACCGGGTTCTTGAAAAATTGAACAAAGAGTACCCGTTTCGCCTGGTGGTGATTGGGGATGACCAATATAAGCACGACAATCTGAAAATTGATTCACTGCCCTGGAAGCGAGAAACGGAAGTAAAAGATCTCCAACAAATCGACATTGGTCTGTATCCTCTTCCCTTTGAGGACTGGGTATACGGCAAGAGCGGTTTGAAGGCAATTACATTCATGTCCCTTGGCATCCCATGCGTTGCAACAGCCATAGGTGCAAATAATCGTATTGTAGAAGATGGAGTAAACGGGTATCTGGTCAAGACAGAAATGGAGTGGACGGACCGGTTGAGAGTGCTTTGCGCAGATAAAGAGCTGCGAAGAGAAATGGGCATCAAAGGCAGAAAAGCGGTTGAGGAAGAATATTCCACTAAAGCGAATGTCGATAAATATTTGCAAGTACTGTTCCAGGTGCTGGATGAATACTCCAATTATCGTTTTATCAAACAAAATTGAATCAGAAATAAAATAACATGTCTTACAACCGTGTACTCATTACAGGAGCTGGTGGAATGTTAGGCGGAGATGTATACCGTACATTCTCTAAAGAATTTAACACCGTTCTTGCAACCGATATCGATACCAATGAAGAATGGATCGACCATTTAGATGTACGTGATATGGCGGCCTGCACAAAATTGTGTGCCTCTTACAAACCTGATCTTATCCTTCACCTGGCAGCACTCACTGACCTGGAATACTGTGAAAACAACAAAGATAATGCCTGGTCAACCAATGCTTTGGGGACCCAATATATGGCAGACTTAGCGCTTAAATACGACGCTCCGCTAGCCTACATCTCAACTGCTGGTATTTTTGACGGTGAAAAGGAAAGCTACACGGAAGCAGACACACCTCGCCCGATAAACCAATACGGCAAATCAAAATACTATGGAGAGCAGTATTTGATCGACAATGTCCCGCAACACTTTGTATTTCGTGCGGGGTGGATGATGGGAGGAGGGCCTAAGAAGGACAAAAAGTTTATCAGCAAAATATTCTCCCAGATAGCAGATGGCAAAAAGGAACTCTTCATTGTAGACGATAAAAGCGGAACACCCACTTACACCAAAGATTTCGCAAAAGGAATGCTCTCCACCATTCAGTCAGGTTCGAACGGTTTGTTTAATCAAGTTTGTACTGGATCGACTGATCGATTTGAGGTGGCGGAAGCACTCTTGGAAGTACTGGATTTATCAAACCAGATCACTTTGACCCGGGTAAGCTCAGACTATTTTAAAGAGAGTTATTTCGCCAATCGGCCAGAATCGGAGATTTTAATAAACGCACACCTGAACAAGTTGGGGTTGAACAAAATGCGTGATTGGAAGATTTGCCTGGAGGAATACTTAGTTGAGTTCAAAGAACATCTTCCTGTTGCCAGTTAGAACAGTTTTAAAGAATTAGTTTTTTCAATTTTCTCTACTTTTGTTTGTCCTTTTGACACATCACATCTGGCTCAGTTTTTGGATTTAATCAGGAAATGGCAAAAAAATGAAGCAACTCTTTTTGATAACCGCAATGTTCTCTCTACTGACACTAACGAGTAGTGCCCAGAATGGTGATGGCATATCCCATAAGATCGAAATTGCGATTAAGGCAGGCAATGCCCATGAGCTCTCCAAATTGCTGCATTCAAGTGTTGATCTTAATATCCCAAACAATGAGGGCGTTTACAGTAAAGCCCAGGCTGAACTGATTTTAAAGGACTTTTTCTCAAAGAACAATCCTACAGGATATAAAACCCTACACCAAGGCTCATCTAAAGATGGAGCCCGCTATTCTATTGGGAATCTTACAACGGAAAAAGGGATATACCGGGCGTACTTCTACATGAAAAAGAAAGGAGACACCTACTTTATTCATGAATTTAGCCTCAACGATGAAAAAAGCGACGAGTGATTGCATTTCGCTGTTCCCCCATCTTGTACGCAACGATTTACAGATATGGACTTAAAGAAGTTTATAACGGATGCCCTTCATGAAGATATCGGGGATGGCGACCATACCTCATTGGCCTCTATTCCCAACAACGTAGAAGGAAAAGCAAAAATTTACGCCAAAGCCCACGGCATCATTGCAGGTATTGAGCTCGCAGAGCAAATTTTCGACCAGGTAGATCCTGATATTTATTTTGAAAGCAAGGTAAATGACGGTGACAGGGTAAGTCACGGGGACACGTTGATAGAGCTCACAGGCAAAACACAGTCCATTTTACGAGGTGAACGCGTGGTGCTCAATTGTATGCAGCGCATGAGTGGCATTGCCACACTCACCCAAAATATGGTGAAGTTACTCGATGGGTTGCCCACGAAAATACTCGACACGCGCAAAACTACACCCGGATTTAGAGCTATTGAGAAATGGGCCGTTCGGATTGGAGGAGGCGTGAACCACAGATTTGGTTTGTTTGATATGATCATGATAAAKGACAACCATATTGACTTTTCCGGCGGCATCACACAGGCAGTAAACAATACCCAAAGCTACCTTAAAGATACCGGCAAAGAACTTGAAATTTGCATTGAGGCCCGAAGTATAGATGATGTTACCGAAATTTTAAACTGCGGGGGCGTGAACCGTATTATGCTTGACAATTTTTCCCCTGAAATAATGAAGGAAGCAGTTGCTTTAATCGCCGGAAGATTTCAGACCGAGGCCACCGGTGGTATTACGGCCGAAACGTTAAGATCATACGCCGAAACAGGAGTAGATTTTGTTTCAGTGGGCGCCCTCACACATAGTGCCGGGTCAATGGACATTAGTCTTATCGCAATTTAAGATGTGGTTGAGATTTAAAAGAAGWATCAAATCATCTGTCCCTGTAGTTTTCGCCGTAGATCTCACCAAAAAGATTGTTATTCCCGCTTTTGAAGGACTGACTCTTTATGAAATCATCACATTCTTTATCGATAACCTTCGAAAAGGGGTTATTCTGATCCGTGCCTCTTCACTGGCATTCAACTACATGCTTGCAATTTTCCCGGCAATCATCTTTTTGTTCACCGTACTGGCCTATATCCCTATCSACAATTTTCAGGAGGAGCTTCTAATGCTCTTAAAAGATGTACTTCCTACCAACGCCTACGATACCATCAGAATTACCGTAGAGGATCTCATCAGTGAAAGAAGGGGAAGCCTGCTTTCATTTGGATTTGTAGTGGCTCTATTCTTTTCCAGCAATGGGGTTAATTCCATGATGAACTCTTTCAACACCACCTATAAAACAAGAAGTAGATCAGCCGTTACACAGAGGATAGTCGCGGCTGGACTGACTATTATTCTGTCCATGTTGGTAATCACTGCCATTGCACTTATCATTTTTAGTGAGCTGACACTAGACATCCTCCTGAAACATGGCTATCTCAATCTCGACTTCATGTATTATGCATTAATCGTCGGAAAATGGATCACCATAATTGCATTGATATTGTGTGCCATTTCTTTTCTGTATTACCTGGGGCCAGCTAAGGAAACCAGATGGAAATTTATCACTGCAGGATCAACCCTGGCAACGTTTTTAACCTTGCTCACCTCCGTAGGGTTCTCCTACTTTGTCAACAATTTCGGCCACTACAACAAGGTGTATGGCTCTATCGGCACACTCATGGTCATCATGCTTTGGCTTCACTTTAATTCCGTAATTCTACTGGTTGGATTTGAATTGAATGCCAGTATAGACAAAGCGAAATTAGGCAAGGAACTTTCGCTCTAAATCACTAAACATTAATAGAGGTGTACTGTCATTACAAGGCACCTTTTCGAGTGTTTAATCAATATTCGACGAACCATATACTGCGCATTTGTCCGACTACCAGAACATTCGTACTTTCGCATCCCTGATTCAAACCTGATTGAAACGTGATGATGCGAAATATACTTTTGACGATGGCACTTTTGACGGCACTTGCCAGTTCTATACTTGCACAGACTTACGACCCTTTGCACCCTCCCAACACCTTCAGAAATTCCGACAACCCCAATTATTGGAAGAATCGCCCGCCTTACGAAGGCTATTTCCAACAGGACGTGCATTATGAGATTGCCGCAGCAATTGACGAAAAAACGGATATAATTACCGGCTCCATGGAGTTGATCTATTGGAACAATTCGCGCGATGACCTGGAGTTCGTTTACTTCCATCTTTACCAAAATGCTTTTCAGCCAGGGTCCTATTACGACAACCTACAACACAACAACAATGTAGATCCGATTTATGGGAAATATGAGAGAGAGAAACTGGGAACCACCATTGAAAAGCTACGCGTAAATGAAAAGGAAGTTAAAACGGAACTGGACAATACAATTCTAAAAGTATACCTGCCCAATACCTTGAAGAGCGGAGAATCGATTAAAATCAACCTTGATTTCAAAACATACTTTGACTTTGGCCGTGTAAGAAGAAGAATGAAAGTCTTCTACTCCTGGGGAAACAACCTGGAAAATGGCTACAAGCACTACGATGGCGTCCATTGGTATCCACGGATTTCAGTGTACGATAATAAATTTGGATGGACAACCGATCAGCATCTGGGTCATGAGTTCTATGGCGATTTCGGAACCTTTGATGTCGAACTCACTTTTTCGAGCAACTACGTCGTAGAGGCCACTGGTTTTCTTCAGAATCGTGACCAAGTCTTACCTAAAGATTTGAGAGCCAAACTCGACATCAAAAATTTTGCAGATAAACCCTGGAACGAAGCCCCTTCCGTAATCACCCCATACAATCCTAAAGAGACCAAGACGTGGAAATACCACGCAGAGAACGTCCATGATTTCGCTTTCACGGCTGATCCGACCTACCGAATTGGAGAAGCTGAATGGAAGGGTAAAAAGGCGATCAGTCTCGCTCAGGAAATGCATGCCTCCAAATGGCAAAATGCAGCCAGTTACACAGCGGATATCGTAAAAGTATACTCTGAAGACTTTGGAATGTACGTATATCACAAAATCATAGTTGCTGATGCCAGAGATGGGATGGAATATCCGATGATCACCCTTGATGGGGGCGCAGAACCTGGGTACAGAGGCTTGTTAGCACACGAAGTAGGACACAATTGGTTTTTTGGCCAGGTAGGCAATAACGAATCTTACCGGGCCTTTATGGATGAGGGCTTCACGCAATTCTTGACTACCTGGTCCTTGGAAAAAATTGATGGCCCTTATCAGGTTAAGAGCCCGCCAAGATCCGGTTATGTAAAACGGTTTTCCAAGCCAGAAAAAGTAAGGGAAAGAAGATTATACCGTACCTACATCTCTGATGCTGCAAAACAGAGTTCAACCACGCTCAACACCCATTCTGATGGTTTCAATGGAGCCTTAAGACATGGAGGAGGATATCGCCAGGTCTACTACAAAACAGCGGCAATGTTGTACAACTTGCAGTATGTACTGGGTGAAGAGCTGTTCTCCAAGGCCATAAAAAATTACTTCGAACAGTGGAAAATTTGCCACCCCTACCCCATGGATTTCAGGAATTCAATCATACATTACACGGACGTGGACCTGAATTGGTTCTTTGATCAGTGGTTAGAGACCTCGAAGACTATTGACTACAGTGTCAACTCGGTAAAAAAGACTGGCAACGAAGGGGAATATACGATCACTTTTGAACGTAAAAAGGGCATGCAGATGCCTATAGATTTCAATGTTGTGACCAAATCTGGGAAAACTTACAAGTACCATATTCCCAATAACTGGTTCGTCAAAACAGTGGATGCTAAAGTGCTACCTAAATGGCATGGTTGGGACAAGCTACATCCTACCTATGAAGCCACCATTACGGTGGATGATAAGATTAAGAATGTTATCATCGATCCGTCTCACCGTATGGCGGATGCCAATATGCTGAACAATTCCAAAAAATTTCCGCTGAGTGTTAATTTTGACTCCAAACTCTCTCGAACTACAGATTGGACCAAATATGAAGTATTCGCCAGGCCTGACTTTTGGTATAACGCGTACGATGGCATCAAAGCCGGCGTCCACACACACGGTTCTTACTTGAAATACAAGCACCTGTTTGAGGCTGATCTCTGGTTTAATACCGGATTTGGGCAAGGATCTTTTGACGCTGCGGTAAACGTTAATGATTATGATCCGTTATCTGTCAGATTTACCTATCAGACCTCAATGGATAAATTCAGCAAGGGGTCCAATATCTACCTGGCTGCCAAAAGCTTGGATGGCCTGGACGCCTATAAAGTAGGTTTTGACAAGACGGACGAAACGGGAAACAACCGGCTCTATCTCGACTTTCAATCACTTTACAGAAAGCGGGCCGCTGATCTGGTATATCTGCTCTATCCGGAACTTTGGAACTCCGGGATGCGCAACAACTTCGTAAATATTGGGCTTCAGCACTTGTACAGATACAAAAAAGGCCGAGGAGATATCAATATATCAATTAGGTCCTCAGCTGTAGGAAGTGACTACGATTATGCGCAATTCAAATTTACTGCTGTTAATAAAAACAGACTGGGTAAAATTGACTTAAACACCCGTTTTATAACTCAAATAGGCTCCGGGGTTAATACGGCCCCAGAATCAGATTTGTATGCAGCTGGTGCGAATCCGGAAGAGATGATGGAGAATAAGTATACCCGATCAGAATTTGCAACTGATGACGAATGGCTGAGGTATGGAAATACAACCTCCCATTTTCAGCACGGAGGTGGTTTGAATCTCAGAGGATATGCTGGATATTATATCGCTGAACCGAATTCAGATGACACCTTGGACATTCGTTTGATCTTTCGTGGTACTTCGGGAATGGCATTTAATGTTGAGTTAGAATTCCAGAAAATATTTGGATGGCATCCCGTCAAATTGAGCAAAACACTCGGCTTTACGTCCTATCTCTTTACAGATTTGGGAATGATCAACTCCAACAGTGTTGCTGAATCGTTGGTGTTCTCTGATGTAAGAGTTGATGCTGGACTTGGCATGATGCTGACCATTAAGAAATGGGGCGTATTTGAAGAGATCGAGCCACTTAACATCAGATTTGATATGCCTTTCTTTCTGAACAGAACTCCTTCCATAGATCCAGATTTCGTCCAATTCAGATGGGTTCTTGGAATAAATCGGGCTTTTTAATTTAACTTAAAAACCCAAACCCTTTGGGCGTGATCACGTTCTAGAGGCTATGCCATTGTGCCATCCTGTTTATTATTCGCCATTTCATGAACAGTTGAATAATAGAACAGTTGAATAATAGAACAGTTGAATAATAGAATGAAGAAATTTATTAGCTAATCGGACACAAAGATTTCATAAATCGTCATTCAGATGTTCATTTGTTCCAACGTTCAAAGCCCCGTTGCGCCACTGCGTGCTGCTGAGGCTTAAGTAGGCGCCTATAGCCTTAGCGTACGCAATTGGGGTCAAGCCAAAGCCACCTTCTTAGAAGGTGTGATTTTTACTCCTTTCTTTCTTTAGCTACCTCACACCAGGCAATCCTTGGAATATTTTTTCATTATCGATGTGCATGAATTATAAGAGGTGCCATTAAGGATTTTGTTACATTTGTTTCTAAGTGAAACCCGATGCATTTTAACAACAATATACGAATTGCTGATCGACTCATTTCGGAGTCCTCCCCGACTTATATCATTGCCGAAGCTGGTGTCAATCACAATGGTGACATAGCGCTTGCCAGGCAGTTAATTGACGTTGCAGTAGAGGCTAAAGTGGATGCGGTAAAGTTTCAGTCCTTCAAAACAGAAAGCCTCATTCTAGAATCTGTTGAAAAGGCTGCATATCAGAAGGTGACTACAGGTGCCAGTGACTCTCAATTCCAGATGCTCAAGAAATTGGAAATGTCAGTGGAACAGATGATCGATCTACAAGCCTATTGTACAGAAAGGGGAATAACATTCATCACGACTCCCTTCGACGAGGACAGTTTGGATGAATTAGATGCGCTGAACTTGCCAGCCTACAAGGTCTCGTCTACGGACCTTACCAATATTGCTTTTGTGGAAAAGGTAGCAGCTAAAGGCAAACCGGTAATTCTATCTACCGCCATGTCATACATTGATGAAATTCAGGAGGTCCTAAGACAAGTGCATCCCATTAATCAAGATATTATCATTTTGCAGTGCACTGGAAACTATCCGACACAACCTGAGAATATCAATTTAAAGATCCTCAACACGTATTGGGAAACGTTTGATATGCTGGTTGGGTTTTCTGATCACAGCGCGGGTGTAGGAGCCAGTCCATTTGCCGTTGCCCGGGGAGCCAAGGTCATTGAAAAGCACTTTACACTTGACAAAAGCATGGAGGGGCCAGATCACATTGCATCATTGGATCCGTCGGAACTCAAAGAACTTGTGTCGAATATCAGAACGGTAGAGCAATATCTAGGTAACCCCGAAAAAAGGCCAACAGCCTCGGAGGAGGAAAGCAGAAAAAAGCTACAAAAGTGCCTCGTTGCATCAAAAAACATTCTCGCCGGAGAATTCTTTACCAGGGATAACATCATTGGAAAGAGAACGGGGGGAATTGGCATTTCCGCAATGAAGTACAAGGAGGTCATAGGATTAACTGCAACCAGAGACTATTCCATTAACGAAATTATAGAAACGAACAGCTAGTCGATGAACCAGGGCGATCTTTTGGTTATCGGAGCTGGGGGCCATGCCCGGATAATAGTTGATACCGCAGTTGAATGCGGCTATAACGTAGTAGGCATTATTGATTTAAATTTCAAGGGGCAGGAAGAGGATATTTTCGGTGTGAAGGTCGTTGGTGGCCCTGATGTATTGGAGCAATATAATCAGAAGACCACTTCAGTGTTTGTGGCCATTGGCAACAACGAATCCCGAAAACAAGCGTTCTGCAAGCTGCAGGATATGGGATATCACTCCCCCACCCTAGTTCATCCTGCTGCCAGTGTATCCAGGCATGTTGAAATTGGTGACGGAACACTAATCAATGCCGGTGCAGTTGTGAATGCAGGAACAACTATAGGCCCTTGTTGTATCATTAACACCAGTGTGGTGCTAGACCATGAGGTTAAGATTGGAGCATTCACGCATATTGCACCAGGTTGTGCTATAGGCGGAAGATCCCAAGTTGGCTCTTCGTCTTTCGTGGGTTTAGGTACGGCAATCATTGACTCCATCACCATTGGAGATGATGTAATAATTGGTGCAGGAAGTACTATAATCAAAGATGTCGCTCACGGATCCAAGGTGGTAGGCGTTGGACGACTAATCAATTAACCTGAACTTGAGCTAAGGCTAGCACGTTCGACAAATGATCAACGAATTACGAATGTGTATGAATATACGAATGGCGTTTTTTAATGATGTTCAATGCAGAAGAAGGATGCAAGCTGTTCCAACCTTCCAGCCACCTACTTGCCGGACACGCATATATTAATGGTGGATGGCACCGAGAGATTTGAACACAAATATTTTAGGACTAAACTTATATTTGACTGAAATCCTCAATTTATAGGATTAGCGATTCGTAAATTCGTAACTATTCGCAATTCGTAGACAGCTGAACCAGTCATGAACTTAACCTGAACTGACGTTAACCAATGATTTTCATTTCTTCCTCTTGTGTTAAGAATGAGAAGATCGCGGATTCGGTAAAGGAACTCGCTGAACTCGGGTATGGCAATATTGAGCTTTCTGGTGGGACCACCTACTACAACGGATTTGAAGAAGATCTTCAACGGCTAAAACAAGAATATAATCTAAACTATCTTCTTCACAATTACTTCCCTCCACCTCAGGAACATTTTGTGCTAAACCTGGCATCGCTCGATGCCGAAGTATTTAAAGCCAGCGTTGAACATTGTCTCAGAGCCATTGCCCTTTCCAAGCAATTGGGCTGTGATAAGTATGCGATTCATGCGGGTTACTTTATTGATTTGAAGCTAAGAGAAATTGGCAAGGAGCTCAGCAAAGATGATTTGTTTGATCAGAAAGAAGCAACCAATCAGTTCAATACTGCTTTTGAAGAGCTGAAAGATATTGCTGGAAATGATTTAGCCCTATATCTGGAAAACAATGTAATTTCAGGACCAAATCATAAAACCTATAGACCTGAGAACCCCTTGATGCTAACAGATCTTGCAGCGTACAACACCATGCGGGAACGCCTTGATTTCAATATTCTATTAGACGTGGCACATCTGATGGTTAGCTGCAATATTTTGGATAAGCCATTTGAACAAGAATTGCAAGTGCTTGCCGGGAAAACCGATTACATTCATATCAGTAACAACAATACAATCCTGGATGAAAATAAAGCTTTAAATAGAAACAGTAGCTTAACAGAGATGCTAAGAAAGATCGATTTAAAGAATAAAACAATCACATTGGAAGTTTATGAATCTCCAGAAAAGATCATGACTTCATTTCAAACCGTACAAGAACTAATTGATGCGAGCTGATTTGCTATGTCCTACAGACACCACGCTGCTAGAGGTGTTGCAATTATTTAATGCAAACACGATGGGAATTGCGTTTGTCACAGATGCTGAAGGGCGTCTTAAAGGCATTGTTTCGGACGGCGATGTGCGAAGATGGTTGATCGATGGGACAGATTTAAAAGTTCAGGTTGGTCAGCTGATGAGTTCATCGTACACTTTTGCCCATGAGAGCAAAGACACGGCAGAGATCTTAAATATGACCAATGAGCGTATACGCTTTATTCCTATTGTAGATGACGATGAGAAGGTGGTGGACTTTGTTCAATATGACACAAGATTCAGGCTTCCTGTGGCCTCTCCGAATTTAAAAGGCAATGAATTCAACTACCTTGTAGAGGCATTTCTGTCTACCTGGATCTCAAGCACCGGTGCTTACATCAATGAGTTTGAGGAGAAATTCTCGGCCTATTGTGGACAAGAATATGGCATAGCCACCTCTAACGGAACTGTCGCATTACATCTGGCCCTGGTCACCCTTGGCATTAAAGAAGGAGATGAAGTTATTGTCCCTGATCTCACATTCGCCGCAACGATCAACGCCGTTTTATACTGTAATGCAACACCGGTGATCGTAGATGTGGAGCGCGAAAGTTGGTGTATTGATCCGGAAGAGATCAAAAAGGCGATTACGCCCAAAACAAGAGCTATAATCCCAGTTCACATATACGGACAGCCCTGCGATATGGACCCTATCATGTCAATTGCTCGTGAGTACAGCCTTTGGGTTGTTGAGGACTGTGCAGAGGCGCATGGCGCAAAATACAAAGGGAAAGTTGTTGGATCTTTTGGACATATCAACTGCTATTCATTTTATGGCAACAAGGTCATCACAACAGGCGAAGGCGGCATGTGTGTGACCAATGACCAAGAGCTCGACAGAAAAATGCGTGTGTACCGAGATCACGGTATGAGCAAAGACAAGCGGTACTGGCATGAGGTTATTGGATTTAACTACCGCATGACCAATTTGCAAGCTGCAATTGGCGTGGCACAACTCGAACGGATCAACGATATTCATGCGTTTCGATCGGACATCGAAACTACCTATAAAGAAAAGTTAGGAGATATCGCAGCATTAGAATTTCAAAGCGGAAGCATAGAGCACCGCGAAAAAATAATTTGGTTGGTTTGTGCCCTCACTTCTGCTGAGAACAGGGATGCAATTATGGCCCAACTCAATGAAAAAGGGATTGATTGCAGGCCGTTCTTCTATCCCCTGAGCGATATGCCAATTTATAAGGAGTACACTTTTTCTAATCAGGTAAGTGTTGAAGTTTCTGCCCGCGGACTGAATTTTCCTACATCAGAAACCGTAAAGGACCAAACAATAGATATTATTCGCTCAGTATTCACTGAATCTTGATTGATGAAACGAGTATGAGCAAGAGCATGTCACACAGGAGAATGACTGGTGGCGAGTACCACTACGCCGCGCGCTGTAGCGCTATGGCACCCAAGCGCGAAGCTTTGGCGTAGCGCGGTGTGACCGAAAAAAATCAATTATAGACACATGAAACGAGCATGATCGGAAACTTGTCACGCGAGAATATGATTATCTGCGAGTTCCACTGCGCCGTCGCAAAGCTTTGGCGTAGCACGGTCTGACCGACTTAATAAAAAGTAAAATATAAACAGATGAAAATAGTTGGAATTGTATCGGCCAGGGCGGGAAGCAAGCGTGTTCCAAATAAGAACATCAAGCCGCTACATGGCAAACCACTCATAGGCTACACCATTGAAGCTGCTTTGGCATCTACGTTGCTTGATCGCGTAATCGTATCTACTGATGGAGCGGAAATTGCGGATGTAGCTGCAAGCTTCGGGGCGGCCATACCATTTATGCGACCCGATGCATTGGCACAAGATGACACACCTGATAAACCTGTGTTCCGCCACGCCCTGGAATGGCTGAAGAACAATGATGGTTATGCTGCTGATGCCGTGGTAATTTTACGGCCTACAACCCCATTCAAAACAGCTGCATTGATCGATGAGGTAATAGCATATTATCAGTCCACTGGAGCGGGTTCGGTAAGAACAGTCACAAAAGCGGAAGGCGTTTACCATCCCTATTGGATGTACAATAAAGACGCTGATGGCAGGGCATCATCTTTTGTTGAAGGTGTGGATATTTCCCAATACTATCAGAGTCAACTCCTCCCAGACGCCTTTCGCCTAAATGGGGTGGTCGATATTGTTAATGCAGCTATCGTGAGCGATGACTCAGATTCCTTATATGGAGACGATATGAGAATCTACGAGATTCCGGAGGCCGTTTCCATGGATATCGATACGGAGATGGACTTCAAAATATGCGAGAGCATAATGGAAAAGCGCAGCTAACCTCCACTTGCTAGCGAACCAAACCCGTTTTCTTGATGGTCCACACCAAGGCGTTTTTGGTTCGTCGCTTAAAAAAGCCAAGCTGGTTAACCAAGGATCCACGTTCCGTTTCCATCTTGCGGAGATAAGCCAGTGTTTCGTCGAAGCAATTGTCATCCGAGGTATCTGTTGACTTTGCTACCTTGGAAAGGCTTCTAACAAACTCATCTACCTATAACAGTTCAAATCCTCCTTTTCTCAATATGTTGCCCACCGATCTAATACATCGAACCATGCTTGGCTCTTCCTTTTTTACCTCGTGACGAAGACTCAACGTTTTGAAAACGCAAGGAAAACTCAATTCCGCCCCTTCCCGAACTTGCCTTGCGCAATGAAGAGATATTGATATCATAAGAGATACCTAATGTGTAATCCGCTATCACTAGCATAATTGAAGGGATTAACGCATCTCCAATTCTGGTATGCAACCCCAATAGCACTGTTGATTCTTTGATCAATCCAGTATATCGGGAATCTTCTCTAACCCGGTATCGAAGATAGGTGCCTACATTGATCTCGGTAGCTGGCCCCTGTTTAACCACGGAGGCAGCCGGCAAGAGTCCTAGTGGTGCATTCTTGATTCGAAAATACGTATGTCCGTGCAGGATAATTTTAGAGTACAATTGCTCTTCGATCAAATTGAACGACACCTTTGGTCTATTCACGTGATGATAGGCGAGGCCGAAAGAGGTACGTGTCTCAACATTAGAAGCACTGTTTATTCCAACACGCCACTTTGACCAGCCTATGCCTAAAGAGAAGTTCCCATAATGGAATGGATCAAATTGAAAGCTCTCACCTGAAGACAGAGAGGGATCATAAGATCCTACAAATTGCTCGCTCGTCCTTGGATTCTGAATATTAACGCTCCTTTGTCCAAACCCTCCGCGGATCCCTCCTGTTACAACCTGATTCACAGCCACCTTAACGATCCCCGAGAAAGAGAAACCGACAAATGCAGTTGATAAGCCAAAATCTCCAGCTCGATCAGAGAAGGCAATCAGGCCAGCCCCAAAAGAACTGCGCTTCTTTGGATTCTTCATGAGTTCTGTATCTATCGAAAAAGCAGACGTACGATATGCCTTTCCAAACGAGCTCCATTGATCCTTGTAGTTGATAAAGGCCCGGTACTTTCCATTGAATACCCCAGTTAGTGCTGGATTGAGAAGCAAGGGAGTTTGACCCATTTGAGAAAAATGCACATCCTGAGCCAGGGCAGCGCTCTGGTATGCATACATAGAAATGAGGCACAAAACAATTGCCCGATGAGGCGCTAAGATCAATATGAACGTCTTAAAGTTCATCTCACCAATGTTAAGTTACCTTTCTGTATAAAGTCATTCCCATTGACAAATTGTCCTTTGATCACATAAACAAATACTCCTGGGTTCACCTGTTGACCACGAAAAGACCCATCCCAGCCTCTATCAGCACTGGTCGAGGAGAATAGCAGCTCACCCCATCTGTTATACAATAAAAGCTCTGCTTCAAAGATCCCCCTTCCATCAAAATGAAAGAGATCATTGACTCCATCACCATTGGGAGAAAAGAGGTTGGGCACGAAGATTTCTCCCGTAACATCCACATAAACTGTAACGAGGTCAGATCCCCGACATCCGTTATCATCAACAACGGCCAAGGAGTAAACAGTGGTCTCCAGAGGTGAAGCGATGGGAAATTGACAAGCTGAGCAGCTCAATCCTTCAACAGGACTCCATGAATAAATCATTCCGCCAGAACCCAGAAGAATGGTGTTGTCTCCTAGCAATATTGTTGTATCCAGTCCCGCATCTACCATTGGGAGTTGATTGACCGTTAGGAATATGGAATCGCTGGAGGATTGCCCACAACCGAGATTCCATGCTTGCACACTGTACCACGTACTTGTTGGAGGACTCACGGTAGTAATACTTCCAGAATCACCATTACTCCACAAGTAATCCAGTCCACCACTGGCTGTAAAGCTAACACTATCTCCACCGCATACATCTGCCTTTCCAACTATACTCAGTGCAGGAGGTGATACCGGATAAATTTGAAGAACCGTGGAATTTGCGCAGCCATTGCTGTCAATGGTATTTACAGTGTACAAGGTTGTATCACTAGGAAAGGCAAGGGGATTGGATATGGTATCACTACTTAAGCCCGATAGCGGTACCCACTGATAGCTAACGGCGCCTTCAAGAGAGATTTGTCCACTATCCCCAAGGCAGAAGGCCGTATCACCACTAACGACAAGCGGCTGCGGTAAAATAAAAGTAATATTGATGGAATCTGTATTCACACATCCATTATTCAAAACCTCTACCCAATAGGTTCCAGTTTGTGATACGCTGGTTGACGCATTGAAAGAACCATCATGCCAAACGTAAGTTCCAGGGTACGATGAAGCGTCGAGTGCAACGCTTGATCCCTGGCACAAAGTGGTGTCATTGCCAATATTCACCGGAACGGGCGCGATGTAACCTATGATAATCGTATCAACATCAGAACAGCCATTAATGGTAGAAGTCACCGAGTAAATCCCCGGGAGCATCACTGAGAAGGATGGGGCCGAAGAGGTGTCCTGCCACTGGTACGTTGCATTGGGAAAGGAAGCATCTAGATTCAAGATGGCTCCCGAACAAAGTAAGGTATCATTTCCTAAGTTAACCACGGGAGTGCCCGTAACCACTACCTCAATCGAATCAACCGTTACGCAACCGCTATCTGAGACCGCTACGGTATACGTACCAGATTGTATCACAGTTAGTGTAGGGTTTACAGTACCATCCTGCCACAAATAGTTGCCCACAGCCGCACTTGCATCTAACACTAATGATGCACCAGAGCAAAGTGTGGTGTCATTTCCAAGATCTACTGTAACTGATGAGATATAGCTGATATTAATCAAATCTGTAGTAGCGCATCCATTGACCGTAACTGTCACACTGTAGCTACCAGGAGAAGAGACCAAGAAATTTGAATTGGTAGATCCGTCTTGCCAGGTATAAGTAGCATTGGGTAAAAAAGCATCTAGATTAACGATGATACCTGGACAAAGCGTGGTATCATTACCCAGGTTGACGATGGGGGGAGCCACAAAAACGGCAACCATAGAATCGGTTGCTGTACAACCGCTATCAGTTGCAGATACCCAATAGGTACCTGATTGGGTGACCGCAAAAGTTACATTCCCGCTACCATCTTGCCATAAGTAGCTAGTAGCTGATGTAGTTGCATCCAACACCAATGAATCACCTGAGCACAGTGTCGTATCAACACCAAGATCAGGATCAGGAAGGTCATTATAACTGACGTTGATGGTATCTGCTTTAACGCATCCGTTTACTGTCACTTGTAGCCAATAGGTCCCTGCCGAGGAAACCTGATTAGATGAGGAGTTTGAGCCATCGTTCCACAAGTAGGTGGCACCCCCAATTGTTGCACTTAAATTTAAGGTGACTCCCTGACAGAGTGTAGTATCGTTACCCAAATTTGCAATAGATGAAGGCACAAAAACTACAACTATCGTATCCATAGCTGTACATCCACTATCTGACGCTGAAACCCAATAGGTGCCTGATTGGTTAACCGTTAATGTTGCATTTGTACTCCCATCCAGCCATAAATACGCCGTAGCTGACGTTATTGCATCCAAAACCAATGAATCAGCTGAGCACAAGGTCGTATCAACACCAAGATCAGGATCAGGAAKATCATTATAACTGACATCAATAGTATCCGTTTGCACACAGCCGCTTCGCGTCACTTGCAGCCAGTAGCCCCCCGCTGAGGAAACCTGTAGAGATGAAGAAGCTGAACTATCCTGCCATAAGTAACTTGCACCAGATACCAATGAGCTTAAGGTCAGAGCCGTTCCCAGGCATAACGCCGTGTCGTTACCAAGACTCACGGTAAATGTATCACCTACAATCGTGGACTGCAATATTGTGTCGAAGCATGGAGGTACTGCATCATTTCCAACGATGAGTGTTGTAACGTAAGTTCCAGCCGATGCGTAGCTATGTGTTGGATTGGCGTTCCCGATCAAAGAATCGCCATCGCCAAAGTACCATCGCCATGATACGATACTATCTACAGTATCTACCGATARATCGGTAAAAGTTGTCGCGCTTCCCACACAAACGACGTCCGAGCTAAAATTRGCCGTTAAATCACACYTACAGGTATCTTCWAAGAACAWAATCCATGCTGTACCCCGATCAAAACCWCCATCATCATCGTGACGTGCTCCWAYAATTAAGTCRGAGGTACCATTGCCATCAAAATCACCCAAGCCTCCAAKACTGGTTGMAAATCCATCRCTATTAYTKAGCCCTCCCGTAAATCCGCCTTGCGTGTCRCTAATTTTAKTATAACCRCATACAGTTCCARTSTCWGTTAAGTACAGCAGCCAAAYCGCACCTWTATCACTRCCCCCATCATCGTCACCAAAGGCGCCAACTGCTACATCCTGTATCAGGTCACCATTKAKATCACCCATKRCAGTCATAGACACACCAAATCTGTCAACATTTGATAAGGCACCCCMAAAATTCCCTTCAAGATTGCTTATTTTTTGATGCGAAAGAACAGTACCATCTACATTGAGAAACAAAATCCAAATCGCTCCTCGATCAGTTCCACCATCATCATCCAACAAGGCACCTACAGCAACATCAAGAACCCCGTCATTATTGAGGTCCCCGATTTCAGAGACCGTTTGTCCCCACCAGTCTGCATTGCTTAATGTGCCTGAAAATCCGCCTTGCAAATCACTTATTTTCTGTTGTGATTTAACCGTTCCATCTAGGTTAAGGAAAACAATCCAAACAGAGCCCCTGTCACCTCCGCCATCGTCATCCTTAGGAGCTCCAACTATCATATCCTTTACACCATCGTTATCAAGATCACCAATGGTTGCTACCGCAATTCCAAAACCATCATCGCTACTTAGAGCACCGGTAAAGTTTCCTTGAAGACTGGAAATCTTCTGGTGGGATTTTACGGTACCATTCGGATTTAGGAATAGTATCCAAACCGCTCCTTTATTAGAACCGCCGTCATCATCTCGCCAGGCTCCAACTGCTATATCCTGAACACCATCACCATCAAGATCCCCCAGTAGACAAACAGATGCTCCAAAGCGATCAGAACTGCTCAATAGACCGGTAAAATTCCCTTGAGTGTTAGAAATCTTTTGATGAATTTTAGCCGTTCCGTCAGCGTTCAAGAATATAATCCATACCGCTCCACTATTTATCCCCCCATCATCATCTCCTTCAGCCCCAACCGCAATATCCGTTATGCCATCACCATCAAGATCCCCAATTGAAATAGCAGCGCGACCGAAAAGATCACTATTATCCAGCGCTCCAAGAAACCCACCTTGGGTATCAGAGATCTTCTGATAATCTAACACTTTAATGCAACTTGGGCATAATTGTGCGCTTGCAAACGCTATAGAGCACAGATAGATTGTGAATACTGAAAAGAAGCGCATRGACCTGATCAAATATGTGGCTATTYCCCCCTGCAACCCGGATAAAAAMCCCTGCACTGGTGAAGCTTTGAAAGCTTAAAATAAAAGAGCATGCATTCCCGAATAAGTTGCGYTGAACCGCTATRATATKTACGCGCTWTCAGCACCTCTTCGCACATTCTCCAAAGCTAACACCTGATTAAAACTGTCCTMTCTCCACTCCTACTATACATTACACCAACTGAGGTTTGAAGCTCAATATACTAAACTTCTCTAAAAAAACGACCAATTAGCTCTTTATCAAACCTTTCCGGGCGGGACTACTGTATGGGTACCGCACTTCTACGCATAAATGAAATTGTTGAAAACACACACACTGCATTCATGGTGGCTCTTTTTCCTTCTGCACTAGCTGTATTCCCATTCAGATTATGAAGGCCACAGGAGAACTGCGTATTTTGTTCAGAGCCATTCTCAAAGAAATCGCCTAATACGTGTAACGTACTTCGGACATACGGATATTATTCCGTTCTTGCCTCTTTATAATGAGTATTTTGTCCTTGCCTTAAATGGATATATCATACCCCTGAATCCAACTATTGAACGGGGTCAAGAGACAAACTGCCGGTAGCCAGAATTGTGAAAAGATGAAACGAGCATGATCAAGGGTAATACACACAAGGGGATGACTATTGGCGAGCCTGTCTGTCCGGCCTGCCTATCCGGTAGGCAGGTAGGCAGGTTCCATGTGACCGCTACAAAATCAATTATAGACACATGAAAATAGAGGAAATAGCAAAAAATGTATCAAAGGGCGAGGATGGAATTTATTACTCAAAAAACTCTTCAACGATATCTTATCCGGAAAGTGGTAATGAAAACTTTATGCAGATTGAGCAAGACAGCTTTTGGTTTAATCACAGGAACAATGTCATTATTGAAGCTGTCAAGAAGTATAATAAGTCAAATATCTTTTTTGATATTGGTGGAGGAAATGGATTTGTCTCTAAAGGAATACAAGATGCAGGTATGCGTGTCGTTCTTGTCGAACCTGGATCTGTTGGAGCTCAAAATGCAATCAATAGAAAAATAGAAAATGTAATTTGTTCGACCTTTGAAGATGCAGGGTTTGAAAATTCAAGTTTAGACTCAGTTGGAATGTTTGATGTTATTGAACATATTGAAGAGGATGTTGATTTTTTACAAAAAACCAATACGTACTTGAAGGAGGATGGGCTCATTTTCATTACCGTTCCTTCCTTTGAGTTCTTATGGTCTGATGAAGATAAAGACGCGGGGCATTACAGAAGATATACCTTAAAAAGCTTAAAAAAGACACTGTTAGAGGCAGGTTATCAAATAGAATATTCCACATACATATTTTCTATTTTGCCCCTCCCAATATTATTATTTCGCTCCATACCAAGCAGATTGGGGTTCAGTAAAAATCCAGATGAATTGCAAAGACACCAGGAGGATCATAAAACAAAGAAAGGATTGTCAAATCAGATCTTGCAAAAAATATGGGACTGGGAGATCGATAAAGTAAGGAATGCTAAGAAGATATCATTCGGGAGCAGTTGTTTTGTAGTAGGGAAAAAAATGGCTCAGCATGCAGATAAGTAAAAACGTTTACCACAGCCAATTCACGCAATGTAGCTCGCTTCAGCTTCTTTTATGTTTGACATTGAAGTATGACTCCGACCACTTCTCAAGGCCGAGACCGTTCTGCTCCATTAATCGAATGAAATGAAAATATCCATTGTTAGTCCAGTTTATTTCGGCGAGAAATTAGTTCAAGAACTAGTCAGTAGAATCATTGGCACAGTTTCAAAGATTACCGATGATTACGAAATAATATTGGTTGAGGATGGGAGTCCAGACAAATCCTGGGAGGAAATCCAAAACGCCTGTCGTGCCAACAAAAAAGTCAAAGGAATAAAACTCAGTAGAAATTTCGGGCAACACTACGCCATCACTGCAGGATTACAAAAGGCCAGTGGAGATTGGGTGGTGGTAATGGATTGTGATTTACAAGACAGGCCCGAAGAAATTACGCGCTTATACGAGAAGGCACAAGAAGGCTACGACACCGTATTTGCACAAAGAGAATTCAGACAAGATAGTTTCATTAAAAGAATATCTTCAAAAATTTTTTATGGCTTGTTTAGCTATTTAACAGATAGCGATCAAGATTCCTCCGTCGCAAATTTTGGGATATACCATCAAAAAGTTATGTCCTCAATTCTGTCAATGAAAGACCATGTACGTTATTTCCCCACTATGGTGCAATGGGTTGGTTTCTCAAGTACTAAATTGGGTGTTGAACATAACTCCAGGCAGGAGGGAAAATCTTCTTACTCTTGGGCAAAACTGTCCAAGTTGGCCATTAACAATATCATTGCCTTTTCAAATAAGCCTCTGCGACTCACTGTACGTGTTGGTTTTATGATCTCATTTATTTCATTTATTATCGGGCTCCAATATTTATATAGATATCTGTCAGGTGAAATTTTGGTGCTTGGTTATACCAGCCTCATTCTCTCTGTTTGGTTCTTGTCAGGATTAATTATTCTGATTTTAGGTATTATTGGAATCTATTTAGGAACAACCTTCGATCGMGTTAAGGATCGGCCTACCTATATTATTCATAAAGAGATAAACCTAGATGAATAGTGGCAAATATTTATTGATCATCATGAAAGTTGTTCATGACGATAACAATGAATCTATATTACCGCTGTACACAAGCAGCGCAAAATTTTTATGAAAACACCATTTAACAAACCATTTCTTACAGGAAAAGAGACGCACTATATATATCAGGCTGTAAATTCAGGAAAGATATCCGGTAGTGGTGATTTCACTAAAAAGTGTCATCATTTTTTTGAGCAGAAGTATGGATTCAAAAAATGCCTGCTCACCACTTCTTGTACCGATGCTCTAGAAATGGCAGCTCTTTTGATCAATATTCAATCRGGAGATGAGGTAATTGTCCCTTCCTACACCTTTGTTTCCACTGCCAATGCATTCGTGTTAAGGGGAGCAAAAATCGTATTTGCTGATAGCTATTCAGACAATCCAAATATAGATCCATCTCAAATTGAAGCTTTAATTACACCGAAAACCAAGGCAATTGTCGTAGTGCATTATGCAGGTATTGCCTGTGACATGGATTTGATTATGGATTTAGCGAATAAGTATAAGCTTTTTGTAATTGAAGATGCAGCTCAGGCTATCGATTCATATTATAAAGGAAAGCCTTTAGGCGGCATCGGTCATTTTGGTACTTTTTCGTTTCACGAAACCAAGAATATCATAAGTGGTGAGGGAGGCATGTTAGTTATTAATGATGAGCGATTTATCCCACGATCTGAAATTATTTGGGAAAAAGGAACCAATAGATCTGCATTCTTTAGGGGAGAAATAGATAAATATGAGTGGGTAGACATTGGCTCGTCATTTCTACCATCAGAAATAGTAGCCGCATTTTTATGGGCTCAATTAGAAAACTTAGCGTCTATTCAATCCAAAAGAAAACAGATTTGGGAAACTTACTATGAAGGCATAAAAGAATTAGAAACCAATAATTTAGTGGATCTGCCTCTAATTCCCGATTACGCTGTAAATAATGCACACATGTTTTACATCGTCTGTAAAGATTTGAAACAGCGTATACAATTGATCAATTGTTTAAAGCAAAATGAAATTCATGCAGTTTTTCACTACTTGAGTTTACATAAGAGCAAATTTTATGAGAAACAACATGACGGCAGAACGTTATCCAATTGCGACAAATTTGCTGACAGGCTCGTCAGATTGCCATTTTACCACGAATTACCGCATAACAACCAGCTATTTATAACCGATACGATTAACTCATTCTTTAATCATGAGGATGTGTAAAGCTGCTATCGTCCATTCAACGCGCTAGCCGGAGTAGGCTGCTGTGAGGAAAACATAAGTTCATTGAGGCCTATAACACTGCTGCGCTCCTTAGATGATTCACAGGCACTCGATGAACTTCTAAAAGACGCTAGTGTCGGGTCAACCATACTTTAGCGGGACCAAGTTTCGATCTTTTCCATTTTTTCCGCGTTAAAAAAACTTCCCGTAGCAATGGCTAGGCTCAGTTTTTTGCCTTGAAAAAAAGAAAAACCTCTTCAACTTACCCCACACAGTACGCTTAACACGACACTGGCCAGCATCTGAAAAATCATAGATGCATTAACAAAATAGACGATTACTTACTGATGATGTAGGCTTGTTGAATCCCAAAACCACCTCCCGAAAATTTCTTTTCGATGCCATGAAAAATCTCATTGATTGGATTTGAATATCCTTCGTAGTTGTTAACATCAGTAACCAATTCCCGCAATAATCTTGACCCGAGGTAATAAATTGAACTAAAATCATTACATGAATACTCCAGTTCCTTTTCTTTTAAAAGCGCCTCCAATCTCGTTTTTTTCAGATAACGATTAAAATCGTGTTCATACAAAGGAGGAAGATTGACCAATGAACGCATAGAGTTTAACAAAATTAACGGTTCCCAAAAGCCTTCAGAAAGAATTACTTTGCCTCCTTTTTTGGTTACTCTTAGACATTCCTCAATGCCCTTTATTTGTTGCTGCCAAGTAGGAAGGTTGATGACGACTCTCGTGGTATATACCACATCAAAAATACCATCCTCAAATTTTATGTTTGTGATGTCCCCTACCTCAAAATGAATTTCATCGTTTAATTCCCTTCGGCTTTTTTCTTTGAGAGCATATTCTATCATGTGCTCTGAAAAATCAATTCCTGTTATGTGTTTTGGCTTTCTGGTCTCAAGCTGCTCGATAGTAGCAAACCCGTTTGCACAACCTACATCAAGAACCTTGTCACCCTGTGAAATATGCTGCCCGATCGTTTCAATTTCTAAATCAATTGCAAAATTATCTCCCCATGAAGCAATATGATGCTCCTTATGTGTTTTTGCTTGATTATCCCAAAATTCCTTTATATGATTCCCCACAATTTTTCTAAATTTTTATCGATGTAACCCTAATTTAATTGACCGGATCAATTGACCAAAATAAGTTATCAAATGTATTCATAATTATTTCGACTTTTCAAGATATTGTAACTCCTCAGTCTGGTTGATTTTCCCGTTCTCAAATAGTAACAGCGGATAATTTATCAATACAAAAACACATTTCACTCCCACCTACTCTTCCTGGTTAACCCAAGTGAAAATTTGGTTCAATACTTTAACAAAGGCTGCTGTCCAAGGAGGCATCTGGTGATGATCTGAACTGCTGGCCTACCTGTTATTGGAATTTGTAAAAACTTACAACTCCCCGAGGGCTAAGCTTTTCCGCTGAACATATACGGTGATTTATTCATTAGTCAGACCAGCAGGTAATCAGGACAATAGTGCGTTAAAGTGAGGCTATGGCACCTTTTCCTTACTCAATTTCATATAAGTGTATTCGCCAATAAGAGTTTACATGGTCAAATGATTTCAGCAACTTCAAAGCAGTATTATTTGACGTATTGATTTTCGCACTTGATAAGATGTATTTGGCACCGAGATTCTTTAATGCCTGGAAATTATATGCCAGGTGTTCAATCTGTTTGGGATTAGGGTCCATGGTATGCAATCCCAACTCCGAAGAAAACGCATAACAACGGGAGCCCCAATGGTCAAAATATTTTTTCAATTCCTCGTCTTTATCAAGCTCTTGAGCAATTATCTCTCTAAACTTATGCTTGTAACTTAAAGGATAACTGGGAAAATATCCATCTACCGTATAAAAGCCGTTATATTGAGATATACCTGGATGCACCCCGACACTCACTACAGCGTAGGATTCATTTGGCCGACCGATAAATGACCTCACCTCTTCAAATAGTTCACTCGCATAAAACCGGCGAAATGTCGGTTGGTCGCGCTGCGTAATAAGGTCATGCTTCCGTGCTATATTCAACAGCTGAAAAACAAGTAACAGGAGCACCAATTGCCTCCCCCATCTCACTCTTTTCACCACCTCGTTTAGAGATATTCCTAACATTAAATACCAAACCAGTGGATGTAGAAAATGAAAACGCTGTATTTGCAATGGAAATGCTTCCATCATTTGCTTGACTAATGGAGCCAATACATCCCAATATCTAAGGCCATATAGGATTGAAGTTAGCAGTATAAATAGAAACAGAACGATGAATCTCTTGTTTACCTGCCTCTTAAGAAACTGTTGATAGAGTGCGTAAATGACCGGTATGAAAAAGAGCGTGTGTAAGGTATGCGAATGGTAATGCCCTACTACAAACATTTTAATAGATTCAACCGCAGCCCCGATAGCATCAGTATTGGTTAGCTGAAATTCAGTTCTATGAGAAACAAATTTAGAGCTAATMAARAATGCATGAAATACYGGRAAATGACTTATTAAATAKGCGCAGCCAAACARMAWCAWGGCCAGWAGAAAATKTATRTTGAGYCGCYTGGTMTTGATYAAGTCATAGACMWACAARCAACCSASGATGRTTYCAAAAAAGACTCCCGATAGGATAAGAGATGAATAGAACGGAAACAAAAGRATGATCAACCAATYYACATAGGACYTACTTCCMATTCTAATATTTARAAAACCAAATARGGCCAATGGTAGCCCACTAACYGTCATGSTAAAAGACCAAAATGGRAGCAATGAGAAYAWCAAGGCTACCACCGYAGGAATCAGAATAGRTGWGTCYTTRGGTAKAAAATGTTGTTTAAGGAGRTAAAACATCCCYATAAAGCCCACAACACTCATYAATATTTTATTGRYTACAAACCCATAATAGATTCCGAATAATTTRAACCACAACAGRCTAAAATCATAGGCWSWATATAAAGAAGATCGAGGTAGGCCGTTAAAWACYTGATAGACYGGCTCATCAGGTGCMKCGAAKGCCTGRTCAYTTTCAATGAGCAAYYTAATCCATGYRAYTAGCGAATCAAGATTATCMTGGATTACRATAGGGAAGTCTTCTCCYAAATACAGGTAAGGCAAGTAATAAATAAAGATCACCAAAAAAGAYATGMTAAATAGGTGAGTCTGATTCAACCTAATATTACCAAGTCTTGTYTGAAACGTTAATTCTCCGTTCATCCGTTATTTCTATCGTTCTAACCCTACCGAGATCAAAACTGATCTGATGTTTTCTTGAAGATTTAAAGGTTCTTTTTGAGATCCTCTTTTATTTGTGAAAAATCCTTTTTCTATTTCGCAATGAATTAGTGATTTGCAAAGGTACTTACATATTTAATATCCATTCAGAATACGGCTCGATCAGTTCAAACGCTACTAATTGAAGAAAACGCGACAAATCGCGTTTAATTGCTCCTTATATCAGCTCTAAACAAACTGAAATAAAGCGGATTAGCCGTTCAGATGCCAATGAAAATGCCAAACGAAAATTGTGAATTAGTAAAACGGCCCCATGAAAATGGGATGCTGCAAATATTTATTTTTACAACGTGAGTGCCATTCTTATTTATAGGACGCTATCTGATAAAGAAGTAGCCTTTGTTAGCCATAAAGCAGCTGAAGGAGCCCGCGTTTTTTTAGCGGCGGATATTGAACCTCCAGTAAAACTGGATGGACTTGAATTAGGCAGCATAGTACTCAACGAATCCAAAAAAAATGATGCCAATTACGGTATTGTCCAGGATTTGCTCTCTTTTGGAGACAAAGAAGTAAATGGTAAAGCCATAAGAGATCATTTGTCAATTGGACACCGAAGCATCTGGTATTACCACAAATACAGGATATTTTTCACGATGCGGGACCGTAGGTATCGCGCGTTAGAAATAGAACAGTATGCCTCTGAATATGAGAACCTGGATGTGTTTACTGAGCAGGCCTCCCAGGAAAGCACTCCCTCTATTCAGATACATTATAAAATGTCCACCTCCTCATTAAACCTTAATACTGTGTTCACGTTTGTGACGGCCTTTTTCAGTCGTTGCGTGGCTGGTTGGCTTCAATCCTTGCACCTCTCGAAGGGCAAAAAGCACGTTATCATAAGCACGCCAAAAGCAGTTGGACCTTATATTGATCTGGAAAGTCTTCAAACTGTGCCGGATGATCTTTACCTTGGTTATTTGATGCAGGGCGCCAAAGATGAGTTTCTCTTTCTTGACAATATGCACGTGCCGAAGTTCAAGTCCAGGGAAACTTATAAGGTAGACTCTGGCCACTCAACAAATATTGAGGGCAGAGAAAGACTATATGGGGAGTACATTCTATTACGTGGTTGGTTATCCAGCAAAATCCGAAAAGAGAGAAAACAACATGCACTGCACTTAGCTGCCGCCTACAGCACTTTGCAAAACCAGGAATTGACAGAAACACATCGGCAAATATTATCGCTTGTAGTTGGGTTGGACCAAACCAGTAAACTCTTCAGTTTGAAGTATCTGTCTTTTAGGGCTTTCTTCAATTCCAAAAGCTATAAAACAATTACCGCCCAGGATGAAACCGCTGCCTGGACGAAGCTCATTCTCGATGCGGGAAAAGATGAAAACCTCTCCACCATTGGCGTCCAGCACGGTGCTATCAATGATCTAAATATTGCCTACCTCTTCACAAAAGGTGACCATGAAACCCCACCTATTCCTGACAAGACCCTTGTTTGGGGGCAGCACTGGAAAAATATGGCAACAACGTATGGCAACTATCCTAATGACTCCGTTATCCCGGTGGGACAAATTCGAACGGATATTATTCCTAAACTTGAAGAAGCCCGGTATAACATTTTTGAGCGCTCTATCCCGAAGGAACATGCAATTCTTGTATTTGCCACCCAACCTCAGCCGGATAAAGCATTGATGAGAAGAGCGACGATTGACACATTCAACGCAGTAAAGAAAATGACAAACCTCACTTTGGTCATAAAGATGCACCCGAGAGAGAGAGACCCCAAGTATTATCACCTCATTGCCAGGGATGTAGGCTGTGAAAATTATCTCGTCGACAATACAACGGACCTGTATCGTGTGATTTCTTCATGTGATCTAATGATGACCTGCTACTCAGTGGTAGGAGGCGAAGGTGTCTATTTTAACAAACCTTTAATCATCTTGGATCATTTGAAGTTAGATTATTGCAATTTTCATGAAGAAGGCGTTGCGAAACAGGCCACTAGCTCGGAAGAGCTCCAATCGTTTATTTCCCAATTTCTAAACGGCTCTTTGCAGATTGATACTCAACGCTACGAGGCATTTAAATCAAAATATGCCCACAAAATTGATGGGAAAGTGGTGGCGCGTTGTATGGAAGTAATCAAAAGTTTGGCCTAAAACTCTTTAAGCTTAAGCACCAATATCTGTTTATTTACAGATTTTTCCTTGTTTAGGCCCGATTTGAACATCGCTGGAATCAGGTATGGAATACTCGACGCCAACCTTAAAAAGTTCAGCATCATTGCCCTTATAGATTTCTTACTGTAACGCGACAGATAATTGAATCCATAGAAACCGGATTTTCTATTCTGTTCGGCTACAATTTCAAAACCGGCATTCAAAAAAGTCTTCCTCAAGCTTTTATAACTGTAGAGAATATTATAGTTATACTCCAGCAACTGCCATCTGAGCATATACCCCAGTGTAGGAAGCACGCAATTGACAAACACTACTGAATCTTTATTCATCACTTTCTTTAAATCGTTTGCAAACGTCTCCAGATCAAAGCAATAATTCATAGAATTAATAACTAGAATAACTTCAAACTTGCCCCCAACTGCCTGATCAATCTGATCGGAGTTGTAATCATATTTAATTGCTTCAATCCCTAAATTACGCGCCATTCCATCTACGGCCACTTGGCTGTATTCAGTGACCACCGCACGTTTGGTCAGGCCTTGCATTTCCTTGACCCTAAATCCAGGACCACCGCTAATGTCAAGCACGGTTTTACCTTCTAGTTCAATATTTAATCCTCTTAAATCAGCTAGCAAAGTATCGAGCTCGCCTTCCCACTTGGTACCTATGGCTGTTTTATTTCCCGAAATACCCGCATAATAATCATAGGCGATGCTCTTATTTAATTTGACAGCCTCTGCAGGATAAAACAGGGCTTTTATCTTCTTCGGTATTAACAGCCCCAAAGGACCCGGGAAAAGCATGGGCAACAAATACTTGCTCTTTTGAGATCGGAAGGCATTTCCGCAAAGTTGACATACCACCCATTCATGTTTATAGGTGTTCACCTCCACACCACTCTCGCCTTGACAATATGCACAATTAAATTTCGCCATAAACCTAAACCATAGGATCCTACCTCACGTTCAAAAGGATGCAAAGGTATACTATAATCCATGTTTCTTAGTTAATCACCGTGAATTTTGGACGAAGGTAACCTTGAAACCTTATTTTTGCGCTTTGATCAGATTAAGAAACTAAGAAAAGAGCAAGTGGGCATCGTAATTCGACAAAGCATCAAAGGCACCGTCGTCACCTTTTTGGGCTCTTTTTTGGGGTATATCAATCTACTCTATCTGTTCCCCTTAATTCTCTCTCCAGAGCAAATTGGACTGTACAAGGTACTCATGGATGCAGCCACATTTTGTGTAATCTTCGCCTTATTAGGCAGCTTGGATACCTCCATCAAGTTCTTTCCAATTTTCAAGGATGAAGAAAAGCAACACAACGGATTTCTATTTTATATCCTCACCATTGCACTTACTGGTTTCCTCCTATTCACTGGTGTATTCATCTTCATGAACGAGGCATTGCTTGATATTTTCAGAGATAAATCACCTCTATTCATCAAATACAGCAATTATTTGGTACCCCTGGTGTTACTGCTACTTCTTTTCGATGTATTTGCTAACTACACCCGGTCTCTATACAGAATAGTCATTCCGAAATTTTTCAAAGAAGTAATGGTACGAGCCATAATAGGCATTTCTGTCCTATTGCTCATGGCAGATATTTACGACATCACGGGTTTTGTTCTTTCCTTGTCGGTCGCGTATGCCGTCGCTTTGATTTTTCTAATTGGTTATATTAAGCGTCTCGGCCATCTATTTCTGAAGCCCAACTTTCACGTATTCAGGTCAGACCAACTGAAAGAGTTAAGTACTTTCGGAATATTTTCCATACTGGGATCCGGAAGCGGTGTAATTGTGTCTAAAATTGATTCTCTGATGATTGCGAGCATGGCAGGACTGGTTGACACCGCCGTGTATGGAATTGCTTACAGCATCAGCGCACTTATTCAACTACCTAGAAGAACTTTGGCGGAAATAATCACTCCGCTTATTGCTGCTGCTTTCCAGGAAGGAAAAATGGAGAAGATTCAAGTGATTTATCAGAAGTCTTCGGTTACGCTCCTCATTATTGGGGGATTTGCTTTCACAGGAATTTGGGTGAATATTGATTCTATATTTTCGCTGATTCCGAATTCTGAGATCTTTATCAGGGGGAAATACGTTGTACTCGTCATTGGACTGACGAATCTTTTTGAAATGTCATTGGGTGCCAACGCGCCAATTATTACCAATTCAAAATACTATAAGTGGAACATGATATTCCTCCCTAGCTTAGCGTTAATGACTGCAATCTCCAATTTTCTTCTAATTCCAAAATATGGAATTCTGGGTGCAGCGGGTGCAACATTTATCTCTATCACCTTTATAAATATAGTGCGGTTCCTATTTGTTCTGATCAAACTGAAGTTACAACCTTTTACGTTGGATACTTTGAAAGCAGTGATGATTGTAATTTTCGTGTTTTATCTAAGTTCCCTTATCCCTTCATTTAACAACATTGTAATTGATATTTCCCTTCGATCTGGAGCAATTGTAGTTTTATATCTGATATTAAACCTTTGGTTAAAGCCCTCAGAGGACATCAGCAAACTAATAGAGAGAGGAATTTCAGTATTTCTGGGCAAGAAATAGTATGCAAACAGAGCCATCCACTTAGCTTCGCTCTTTAATTGCTTGAATAATTAATTTAATTTTCAAGAGACCTGCGCAATCCCAATTGTATAATACAGGGTTTATACTCTATTAATTTACCAACAAGAGTCGTATCCTTGCCATATAAACGGCTTAGATTGCTTATCTTCAACACTTTGCGGACCTACATATGATCAATCCGTAGTAGACAAGTTTGAGCTAGAATCTCAATTTCAAGACAACAAATCCACAATTTATGAAATACCGCTTATCTCTTCTAATTTTCTTAAGTACGCTCTCATTGGTTGGTACTGCTCAAACATGCGGTCCATTTGCATATTACAATATGAATAATAATATGCTTGACAGTTCCCTGAGTGGGGGCAATGACGGAACCCCAGTGAATGTAACTGCCACAGCTGAGAGGAATGGCAACGCCCTGGGTGCCTATCTCTTTAATGGCACAAGCAGTAGAATCGACTTGCCAAGTGATTTTGACTTTGGCAATAGGACGTGGTGTTTGTGGGTGCGACCGGACACATTACTCTCCACAACACAGGTCATTTTTGATAGTGACCACAATGGGATACAATTTGGGCAGACACAAGTTCTGGTTTGGAACAATTCAGGTGACGAAATTTTATTTATGGTGGGCACTACATCGGTGGGTTTTCCAATTGCGGTTGGAGAATGGATACACATTGCGCTTGTAGTGTAAGGAACCGCTGCTCGAGTTTACATGAACGGTGAATTTAAAGACTCATTAGTGAATAACTTTGTTAGTTCCCAGAACGGTAGCGCCGCTACAAGCCTGGGAGTTAATAGAACAAAGGATGGTAATAATTTTGAAGGAGCTATTGATGAATTGAAGATATTCGACTGTGCGTTAACCGATAGTGAGATTTAGGCATTATCGGGCTTCGTATCGATATCGGAGAATAAGAAGCGAGATGCAGTGCGATTTGATGTCTATCCGAATCCAGGAAGCGATAGGGTGCGGATAACCACCGATAATAATCATAAGTTGAAATTGGCGGTATATGACATGCTTGAAAAACAAGTATTACAATCAAAGGACTTCAGATCAGAGACAGCGCATGACGTATCCAACTTGACCGAAAGAATTTATACGATATCTATCGAAGGAAATGGCCTAGTTTCAAGAGAACTTCTTATTATTGCCCATTAAGGAGATAGACCAGTCTTAGTATATACTAACGCTGAATAATATCTGTTTACATTATCTCCAGAACTGCGATTGGGTAATTATTAAGAATTGATTCTGTTATGCTGGTAATTATTGACTATGGAATGGGGAACCTTCATTCGGTTTTGAAGGCTTTCAAAAGATTGAGGATTGAGGCCAAGGTTTCAGCAGATAAAGCGGAAATCCAAGCTGCAGATAAGCTGATCTTACCTGGAGTG
>JAESRW010000010.1 GCA_016764395.1 Flavobacteriales bacterium | reverse complement strand
CACCTACTCTTCCCACTGCCCAAATATCATCTGATGTAACGTCATTAACGTTACCAGACAGCATTGTAAATTATCTGGATTCTTCATTAGGTGCTAGCTTCTGGTCCTGGACATTTAACGGAGGATCGCCCGTTACATCCACAGCTCAGAATCCAGTCGTGGCTTACAATTCTTCAGGAAGCTATGATGCCAGCTTAACAGTCAGCAATTCATTTGGGTGCAGCACTGCTCAGACCCTCACCTCCTACATTGTTGTTTCTG
This sequence comes from Flavobacteriales bacterium, assembly GCA_016764395.1. GTDB lineage: Bacteria > Bacteroidota > Bacteroidia > NORP154 > NORP154. The sequence continues at coordinate 40,934 of JAESRW010000010.1, read as the reverse complement.
ATCCGGTGGGATCACCACCTATTGTCGCCTTTGGTAGCGACATCCTTTCGGGATGCGCGCCGTTAACCGTAAATTTTTACGATGCCTCGGCCAATAGTCCAGACTCCATTTCCTGGACTTTTATCGGAGGCAATATGCTTAATTCTACAGATAGCACGCCCAGCATTACCTTCAACCAAGCTGGAACCTACACGGTTACCCTCCACGCATTTAGTCAATTTGGTGCTGACAGCCTTACACAAATAGCCTATGTAACCGTTTATCCCATCCCTACCCCTTCCATCTCTGGGGACTCAAGCATTTGCAATGGGGAGAGCACTGCATTAACAGGAAGCGGTGGAAGCAACTACCTCTGGAATACAGGACAAATCACTTCCTCGATCAATGTGAATCCCAGTGCCAACACCACTTATTCCTTAATTGTAACGGATAACGGTTGTGTTTCGTCATCTGCATTTATCAATGTGACTGTTGCCAGTGCACCTTTGGGAAGCATCACACCAAATCAAATCGTTTGCCTCGGAGATCAGGTAGCCATTGTTGCGAGCGGTGGGGATTCCTATCTTTGGAATAATGGCTCTTCCGCAGACTCTCTAGTTGTAACCGCTACAAATGCACCGGTTAGCTATTCCGTTGAAATCACCAAAGTTGGTTGCCCGGACACGGTAGTGCTCACCACCTCTGTTGAAGGCGCTAATCAACCGCTTGCCTCCTTTACCGCCTCAGAGACCTTACTTGAATTGAGTTTTGCCACCGCCACTTTTACGAATGCTTCTACTTATGCCAGCTCCTACTGGTGGGACTTTGGAGATGGGACTACGGGAACAGATATAAATCCGTGGCATATGTATGCCGACACAGGATTGTATGACATCAAAATGGTGGCAGCCAATGGTTATTGTGCCAATGATACGCTCTCGCTGATCAATTATATTCAGGTGATAGCTGATACGAACCTGGTCGGAATCTCCGATCAGTATCTTGAGGACCTATCCATATTCCCGATTCCATTCTCCTCAGATCTCTATCTAAAGCTAAATGAAAACGGCATCTTCGATATTGGGCTATCAGATGTGCTGGGGAAAGACCTTTACGCTGCTGGAAACATTCAATTCAGTAGTGGCGAAGCACTGCACATGAGCCTGGGGCATCTTTCTTTGAGTCCCGGTGTATATCTACTAACGATATCCACAAAAGATACCTCGAAGCACTTCAGGGTCATTAAAGATTAACGACCAAAAAAGGAAAAGGCGCTTGGGATACAAGCGCTTGCGACTTCACAATTCTGTGATCTTCTGATTAATGAATCAATTCTCCAAAAAGGCTTTATAATTTCTATCTTGGCTGCCCATAAAGCAGGGTCAAGTTTGGCACATGGAAGTTTTCAACTCATACCTCTTCATTATTGCCGTATCAGGGATCGTTATTATCTCCTATTTCTTCAATGTACTCTCTAAGAAGACAAATGTCCCAGCAGTATTGATGTTGATTACCTTGGGAATCTTGCTTCAGATACCTGCGTACTATTTTGATTTTAACAAGGCCACCCTCAAACCGGTTTTAGAAGTACTGGGAATAGTTGGCCTGATCATGATCGTTTTGGAAGCGGCTCTGGACCTCGAACTAAAGCGTGAAAAATGGGGCATTATATGGCGATCGTTCTCGGTTGCTCTTGTCGGTTTGATCCTGACTTCATTGGGTTGTGCTGCCCTATTTTCATACTTCGGAGATATGTCTAAAACGGCCGCTTTAATCTATGCTATTCCACTTGCCATCATAAGCAGTGCGATTGTGATTCCAAGTGTGCTGGGCCTTGATCCTGAGAAAAAGGAATTCCTTATCTACGAAAGTACATTCGTTGACATTCTCGGGATCATGTTCTTCTATCTCGTGCTGGGAAACGCCAATCAAAGTAGCAGTAAATTGGTGTTATTAGATGTGGTGACCAATATTGCTGGAACGGTGGTTATATCCATATTGGTTAGCTATGCATTGGTGTTGGTTTTTCAAAATCTCACGACCAAGGTCAAACTATTTCTGCTCATTGCGGTACTGCTTTTATTGTACTCTATTGGCAAACTGCTTCACCTCTCTTCACTGTTGATTATTCTTGTTTTTGGGCTTGTATTGCACAACCATCAGCTCTTTTTTAGGGGATTCATGAAAAAGTGGTTGAAGAAGGAATCAGTTGAAGATGTACTGGAGGACTTTAGAATTGTCACGATGGAATCGGCCTTTGTGATGCGCACTTTTTTCTTTGTGATCTTTGGCCTTTCCCTGGTACTGGGCTCTTTATTGGGGATCCGTGTGCTACTTTACAGTGCGGCGGTGATTGGGATCATCTATGGTGTTCGCTTCATTGCGATCAAGGTATTTGCCAAGAAAGATTTGAACTTGTACCTCTACGTCGCTCCCAGAGGATTGGTGACCGTACTGCTGTTCTTTGCCATACCTGAGGAATATGCAGCAGTGGAATTTGAATCAGGAATCGTACTTTTTACCATCATCATTTCCAGCGTGCTGATGGCCATTTCGCTGATTAAATCCAAAAAGGATAAGGAAGAATCTATTGATGATATGATCGAGCTGGAAGCCGTAGAAAAAAAGAACTCCGACCATTAGCTTTTTGCTTCCGACCAAGGATATCCTTTGGCTACTATTTCACCTCCAACAGATTCCCCAGCGCTGAATCAAATTTATCTTTGGCTTCCTGTACGGATCCAAATGAGTCACCATCGATATTCAAATCTGAAGAATCAACGGTGCCTAACAACTGATAGGAGGTCAAGGATTGGTCCATCAAGGACGTGAACGCTTCATTGTGTTTACTGGAAACCGACACCACAACTCTACCCTGCCCCTCTCCAAACAAGAACGCATCTTTTCTAACAGAATCATCAGAAGTTATCTTAAAGCCAAAGTTACCGGGCATGGCAGATTCCAGTAGTGTAATAAACAATCCGCCGTCAGCGACGTCGTGGGCACTGCTTATCAACTTTTCGGCATTCAACGCCTTTATCGTCTGTTGTAGTTCATACTCTTTGTCAAGATCAAAGTAGGGAGCTGGAGTTCTCTTAAGCTCGCAAAATGAGTAAACATATTCAGATGAACTGATATCATTAACCACCTCGCCCAACAGGTAAATATGGTCGCCTTCATTTTTAAAATCCAGCGACAATATATCCGCCTTATCGTCGAGAATCCCCAACATGCCAATCACAGGCGTAGGAAACACAGGATCCTCAGTAGTATCAGTGCTGGTTTGGTTATAGAAACTCACGTTCCCTCCAGTCACTGGAGTACTGAATTTTGTGCACGCCTTACCCATTCCCTTAATTACGCCATCAAATTGCCAGTACACCTCTTTGTTGTATGGGTTTCCGAAGTTTAAACAATTCGTAATGGCCAGTGGTTCACCTCCAGAACATACAATGTTTCTTGCCGCTTCTGTCACTGCGATCTGAGCGCCAATCTCCGGATCAGCAGATACATATCTTGAGTTACAATCAGTTGTCATCACAAGCGCCTTTTTTGTGCCCTTGATATTTGATATCCCAGCATCAGTAGGAACATTGGTCGTCATGGTAGAAGTACCTACCATAGAATCATATTGGCTGATGACCCATCGTTTCGAGGCAATATTAGGGTGAGAAATTAGATATTCAGCTACATCCCGCAAGCTCTCTGGTTCTTTTACCTGGTCAATACTAAAGTTTTTTGATGCTTCATAGTAATCAGGCACTTTGGTCTCTCGATCATAAACAGGGGCGCCACCGCCCAAAACAAGATCGTATGCAGGAACCTCTGCAACCAACTCATCATGCATATAATATTGGCATATTCCACCTTCGGTAACCTCTCCAATTTCAACACAATTCAAATCCCATTTTTCAAAAACGGCCTTAATACCGTCCTCCTTACCTTTTTCAACCACAACGAGCATTCGCTCTTGGGATTCAGATAGCAAAATCTCAAATGGCTTCATATTCGCCTGACGTGTGGGTACCTTATCCAGGTATACCTTCATTCCACATCCGCCTTTATCTGACATTTCCAACGTCGAACAAGTGATGCCCGCAGCACCCATATCCTGCATGCCAACCAGCCCACTTACCTTCATTAAATCTTGTGTAGCCTCCAGTAATAACTTCTCCTGAAATGGATCTCCTACCTGTACCGAAGGCAAATCATTTGCAGACTCCGCCGTAATATCACCAGAAGCAAATGTAGCGCCGTGAATACCATCTTTTCCCGTTGACGAACCCACAATAAATACCGGATTACCCGGACCTTCGGAAATGGCTGATATGGTCGCTCCTTTTGGCATAATACCAACGGACATAGCGTTCACCAATGGGTTGGTGTTATAGCAATCATCAAAGAATACCTCACCACCCAACACAGGAATTCCAAACGCATTGCCATAATCTCCAATGCCTTTTACAACGCCCTTCACGTGCCACTTGGTTCTGTCACGTTCTATATTTCCAAATCTCAAGGAGTTTAGCTGGGCCACTGGCCTTGCGCCCATGGTGAAGATGTCCCGGTTAATTCCACCGACACCCGTTGCAGCTCCTTGATAAGGTTCAATCGCCGACGGATGGTTATGAGATTCAATTTTGAAACAACAGGCCAAATCGTCACCAATGTCAACCAAGCCCGCATTTTCTTCTCCGGCCTCTACCAACATCCTGGAACCTTCCCTTGGAAGGGTCTTCAACAATTTGATGGAGTTCTTGTAGCAACAGTGCTCGGACCACATCACAGAAAAAATACTGAGCTCTGTAAAGTTTGGAGACCTGCCAAGGATCTTTTTAATTTGTTCAAATTCTTCGGGCAAGAGCCCTAGACTTTCAGCTGTTTTTAGATTGGCTTTTGAGTCTTCCACAGTCGCTTCCATACGGTTTTTCTAAAGATTTCCAGAGGAAAACAAAGGTACGTAACTAAAGTGTTTTTATAATAACTTTGGATAAAATAAAGCCCTTGGAAGTAATCCTCTCCACCATATATGCCGCCCTTTTCTCCACATTGGTATATAAAAGTCAATTTTTAAGGGCTCAGGGAATAAATGCCAGAACAGCACTTGCATTATTTGGTATCAAATTACTCGCAGGATTTGCGCTGCTCCTCATTTATACCTTCTACTACACAGATCGATCTACAGCGGACATCTACAAATACTTCGATGACAGCTTGATCATTCATGAATTGCTATTTGTGGATCCCTGGTCCTACTTGCAAATTCTTGCAGGAATTAACCTGGACTCTCCGAAGCTAATGGAAATATTGGATCAGCTGAACTACTGGTATAAACCGTTCGAGTCTTCACTGTACAATGATAACAGGACCATTATCAGATTCAACATCCTGGCCAGGCTCTTGTCATTTGGATCTATTGGAGTGCATACTGTGTTCATGTGCTTCATCTCTTATATTGGACTTCTTGCCATCTATAAATTCGCAGTAAAGTTCGCAGCAGGTAAGGAGAAGGCATTGATCTTGGCTGTATTTCTTCTGCCTTCTGTACTATTTTGGGGATCAGGTGTATTAAAAGAAGGAATCTTACTTTTTGCCCTTGGTATCTTTCTCTACAACTGTGACAAGGCGCGCTCCATAGGATTGAGCGTCAAAGTCATCTTTAACATTTTAGCCTCCTTTTCACTCCTGTTGATTTCGAAAATATATGTCATAATTGTAATTGCTCCTCTTGTTGTTGCCTACCTCTGGAGTTATAAAGCTACGCTGAGTACCCTAATTCCGAAATATGGAATTGTCTTATTGGGTGGCTTGGTGGTCATCTTGAATGCCCACTTAATTTATCCGGGGCTGGATATCATGAGCATACTGGCAGAAAAGCAGGCCAACTTTATTGACGTAGCAGTGATGTCCAATGCCCAAAGTACTTATAGTATTCCGGTGCTGCAACCTACGTTATTAAGTTTGGTTAAATCAGTTCCGGTTGCTTTTGCCAACGTCTTATACCGTCCCCATATTGGAGAGATGGATTCAGTGATGATGGCACTTGCCGCTCTTGAGAATTTCATGATCGCAATTCTAATAGCGATGTGTATAATTTTYTCTMAAAAGAAAATTCCCMATTGGAATTTCATGTTCTTTTGCATTGGATTTGTRGTMATGTTATACACSTTAATAGGAWTGATTACYCCKATACTYGGWGCRGTTGTGAGATACAAAATACCGGCACTCCCGTTTTTATTGATCCTATTTATCGTAATTTTTGATCAGGAGAAATTCATTTCACGATTTCCAAGATTTAAACTGTTAAGACAATGAGAATAGTAGGGCTATTGCTCTGTATTGCGATATTTACCGGATGCACCATGAAAAAAGAAGCCGACTTGATCCTCAGAAATGCCAGGATTTATACGGTTGATGATTCTTTTTCCATTGCTGAGGTCATTGCCATCAAAGACGGTAAGATCCTGGCAATCGGCGGCACTCGGGATGTACTGGATGACTATACTGCCGACAACATAATCGACCTTAAGGCGAAAGCTGTCTACCCAGGGTTTATTGATGCACACTGCCATTTTGTAGGCTATGGCTTGAGTCTCAGGCAAGTTGACCTGAATGGTACCATGTCTTTTGAAGAGGTTATTGAAAGGGTCCAGGATTATGCTGCTAACAGCAGCGGGTGGATAACGGGTCGGGGCTGGGATCAAAATGATTGGGAKRWTMARRYRTTTCCYRAYMRKRKYCKTTTGGATTCAATATTTCCTGATAGGCCTATACTCATAAGACGAGTTGATGGACATGCTGCTCTTGCCAACCATGCAGCCCTAGAACTAGCTAGCCTGTCGATAGCGTCCAGCATTGCCGGAGGAGAGATTGTGAAAGAAAATGGGGCACTCACCGGGTTGTTAATTGACAATGCGATTGATCTAGTACAAGCAGTAATACCGGGTCCAACGGAGGAGCAATATGTGATGGCCATAAAAGAGGCGGAGCAAAAATGCCTGGCAGTTGGGTTAACGACTGTCGATGATGCAGGATTAGATTTGAATATTGTTGAGCTGATGGATCACATGCAAGAGGATGGATCTTTGAAGATGAAGGTCTATGTCATGCTCAATCCAACAGATGAGAATTTTGGTCATTATGGCGAAGTGGGCCCCACACTCAAGGACCGTTTAACCGTAAGGTCCTTTAAGTTTTATATTGACGGTGCCCTTGGATCAAGAGGTGCCGCTTTGAAGCAACCTTACAGCGACGATCCAGAAAACACAGGCCTGCTGCTTAATGATCTAGAATATCTAAAAGAAAAGGCGCAAGTCATCTATGAAATGGATTTCCAGATGAATACACACTGCATAGGAGATTCTGGAAACAAACTCATTCTTGATATGTACGGAGAAATCCTTGGGGGCACCAACGATAAGCGATGGAGAATTGAACATGCCCAGGTGGTGGACGTTAAAGACATACCTCTTTTTGGAAAATTCAATATTATTCCCTCTGTACAACCCACCCATTGCACATCGGATATGTACTGGGCCGGGGAACGTCTGGGAAGTGAACGCTTAAAAGGTGCCTATGCCTACAAGGATTTGCTGGAGCAAAACGGCATGATTGCAGGAGGAAGTGACTTTCCAATTGAAGGCATTAACCCCTTACTGGGATTTTATGCGGCAGTTGAACGAAAAGATTCAAAAGGTTATCCGGAAGGTGGCTTTCAGAAGAACAATGCAATTAGCAGGGAGCAGGCCTTGAGGTCCATGACAATCTGGGCAGCCATGTCAAATTGGGAGGAAGAGAGAAAAGGGAGTCTTGAAGTTGGTAAAGACGCGGACCTGGTAATTTTAGGCCGGGATATCATGACTGAAGACTTGAGCGAWMTAAATTCATTTYCYGTTTTGAGCACGTATATTAATGGAGAAGAAGTATATAGAGRAGATCGATGAAAGCGTCRAGGCGATGTATATTGAAAGTCTCCGTTTAACAAATCAGTCTGAGTATAGGGAGTTGCTTCCTGCCATGAGTTGTCCCGAAATACGCGTCTGCAATCGAACCGGACGGGCGACAGAATTAACAGAGGCCTAATTTCCCTCTGCATGCATACGGATTATCATTCGCAATCTACCAGATTTGTAGTATCTTAGCACCCCCAAAAAAAACAAACCATCACCGAACTATTTGATTATGAGTTTAAAATCACCACTTGAGATGCTCTACAAATGGGAGAGCGAATCACCAAATAAAGTCTATTTGAGTCAGCCAATTAATGGCGTGAATAAAGAATGGACCTGGAAAGAAACTGGCACAGAAGTCAGAAAAATGGCAGCGGTATTAAAAGCCATGAACCTGGAACCGAATAGTAAGATCGGGATCGTTTCAAAGAACTGCGCACATTGGATCATTAATGATCTGGCGATCATGATGGCTGGACACRTCTCTATTCCGATGTACCCCAACCTGAATGCAAGCTCTATTAGACAAATAATGGAGCACAGTGAGGCCAAAGTATTATTTGTAGGAAAACTAGATGACTGGGCATCCATGAAAGATGGTGTGCCTGAAGGCGTTAGATGCATTTCGTATCCCTTCTATACTGAATCTGGTTATGAGTTCTGGGAAGATCTAACTGAAGGCGTAGAACCAATTTCAGACAATGTTGTTAGAGCTGAAGATGATCTGTATACCATCATTTATACTTCTGGAACTACGGGAATGCCCAAAGGGGTGATGCACACATTTCACAATATGAATTTTGCAGCGACCCATGCGCTTGGTAAAATTGGCCTGGATCCTAACGATTCATTCTTTTCATACTTGCCACTTTGCCATATTGCAGAGAAGCTATTGGTGCAGATGGGTAGTTTATACTCAGGAGGAAAGGTAAACTTCGCGGAAACACTCGAAACATTTGCCGCTAATTTATCCGCAGCTTCTCCTACTGTGTTTTTAGGTGTTCCTCGAATATGGACCAAATTTCAGCAAGGTGTTTTGGGTAAACTTCCTCAAGCAAAAATGAACACCATGTTTAAGATTCCAATTCTTGGAGGACTCATCAAAAAGAAGATTCGCAAAGGGCTGGGCTTAAACGAGGCACGTGAAATTTTCACCGGAGCTGCCCCTACTCCTGCCGCGTTAATTAAATGGTTCGCTGTACTGGGCATTAATATCCAGGAAGCCTATGCCATGACGGAGAATTGCTGTTATTCTCACGTCACCTTTAGGGACAATATCAAAGTTGGCTATGTTGGTGCTGCGCTACCGTACTGTGATGTTAAAATCAGTGAACAAGGAGAGATCCTTATTAAGCATGAAGCTTTGATGACTGGATACTATAAAGAGCCTGAGCTTACTGCCGAGACCATGGTAGACGGTTACCTTAAAACAGGCGATAAAGGGGAGATAGACAGCGAAGGTTTCTTGAGGATAACAGGAAGGGTTAAGGATCTCTTCAAAACGAGTAAGGCCAAGTACGTTGCTCCAGCCCCAATTGAAATGAAGCTTTCCAGCAATACAAATCTAGAACAGATTTGCGTGGTTGGCACCAATGTTCCTCAACCAATTGCACTAGCAGTACTTTCTGAAGCGGGCAAAAAGAAATCCACGGAAGAAATTGACTCTAGCCTGGCAGAAACCCTGAAGATTGTTAATCCGCAATTGGACCACCATGAGAATGTGGCCAAGTTTGTCATCTTAAAAGATGATTGGACCGTAGAGAATGGCTTGATCACGCCTACCATGAAAGTCAAAAGGCCAGCATTGGAGAAAATTCATGAGGGCAATTATGAGACCTGGTATGAGCAAGATGGGGTTGTCGTCTGGCAGTAAATAGGTTTTTGACAAGCATCTAAACCAGCATCCACAACTGAACCTAAGAAACTATGACACTGCTCAAATACAAAAACGTTCTAATCACCGGCGGCGCTGGCGGTATTGGCCGGCTCGTTGCGGAAGAAATGGCGGCTAGCGGTGCAACCGTGATTCTGTGGGATTTAAACGAGAAGAGGCTAAAGGAAGCTGCAAAATTGATTGAAGACCAGGGCGGCCGAGTGTTTACCCACGTCTGTGATGTGACGGACCGTAAGGCGGTATATGCTACAATGGATCAAGTAAAGCGAGACTGTGGAAACATTGATATATTGATCAATAATGCGGGCGTTGTTACCGGTAAAGCGTTTTGGGATTTGACAGATGAGGACATCCAGACTACCATGGATGTGAATGTGATGGCCATGTTCTGGACGGTAAAAGCAGTGCTTCCGGATATGATTGAGGCGAACACAGGTCACATCGTGACCATCTCCTCAGCTGCTGGAATTGTTGGCGCTACGAAACTCACAGATTACAACGCCAGTAAATTCGCTGCATTTGGATTCGACGAGTCCCTTAGGATGGAGTTCAAGAAAAATAAAATGAATATTCGCACCACGGTAGTGTGTCCTTATTTCATCAATACGGGCATGTTCAAAGGTGTAAAAACCAGGTTTAGCTGGCTCCTTCCAATATTGGAAGAGAAAGAAGTGGCCAACAGAATCGTAAAGGCCATTAAGAGCAATCGAACCAGGTTGATTATGCCGGGGCTGGTTTATACATCGTGGATGATGCGTTATTTGCCTGTTTCAGTGTTTGACTGGGTATCTGCATTTCTTGGCGTGTCCAGTGCAATGGACCAATTTGAAGGGCGGGAGAAAGCTAAGTCTGCTTCTTAAAGAAAAGAGGCTGGAACTTGGATACTCACAGCTCATAAATCCCAATAGCTCCTAATTTCCTGCTCACCTCACAATTTTCAGCATCTAATCGCTAGAGGCTGTCTACTTAAGAAAGCAGCTAGGCGTGAGCATCCCGTGTCGGAATGGGATTAGAAACGAATGATTGACAAAGCACTCACCCAAGCTACGCGAGTAACGTTTCAATTTAGGCGGTTTTTCCATTGAGGAGAAACTTGTGCAAGTCACGTACAGATTTTCCAGGGATTTCTTCCATAGGAATATGGCCAACACCTTCATAAATCACCGTTTTAGATCTTGGCAGATCCTTTTCAAAGGCCTCTGCGTTCTTCACCGAGACCCAGGAGTCATTTCCACCCCACATAATGAGCGTTAGGGCCTTAATTTTCCTAACCTTCTCAACATGCATCACAAACTTAGTATTGGCGAGCGCTATGAAAGCATCCCTGTTACCTCGTCTTGTCAACATATCATAATAGCGATCTATCAACTCATCAGTCACTTTTTCCGGATTGCCAAAAACCTCCTTGACAAACCTTGCTACCAGGGTCTTTGGTGTAATGTGCTTCATAAACCTTCTCAGCAACGGTGTTTGAGCCATGAGAAAAGGTAGCGGCAATCTTTGATCAATAAAATATCCCGCAGAACCGATTAGTATCAATCGATCCACCCGTTTGGGGTACTTGGCGCTAAATTCCCAGGCTAACCAACCTCCTAAAGAACTTCCCGCTATATGGCACTTCTTGACATCAAGGTTATCCAGAAATTTGGTCAAAAACCTTATGTAGGTATTAATGGTATACTTACCATTTCTGGTAGGACCAGTCAGGCCAAAGCCAGGCAAATCCATTCTGATTACCCTGTACTTTTTCTTTAACGATTTGGTCCACTTATCATAGGTATGTAGCGAAGCGAAAGTTCCATGGATTAACAAAATCACCTTCCCCTCACCCTCATCCCGATAGTGCACCATCATATGGTTCATTTGCATGAACCGAGACTGCTTATTTGTGTACTTATGTATTGTCGGCATTCCGGATAAAATTGTAGAATATAGAGTACTTTTGCAAACAAAGAGGCCGAATGTTTTTAACACCATTTCAAAAAAAAGACACACGCAACGTTTCTGAGGCTGAATTGCAGGAATTGGTCGACGAGAATAAAAAGATCTACACTGATTTTTTTGATCCCGAGTACCTCAAAAGCATCATCGCCAACATTTGCAGGTTTTTCGACAAGCATTACTTTCGGGTCAAGTTCATTGGATTTGAGAAGCCTCTGAAACGCAACAACCCTGACCGGCCGCTCATCTATGCCGGTAACCACTCAGGTATGGCATTTCCCTGGGATGCCATGATGTTTGGCGCTGGCTTTCTTCAATTGAATGAATTTGATCTGAAGAAGTCAGTCAGAGGTTTGGCCGCCCCCATGCTCTCTCAAACCAAACTGATGCAGCCCTATCTCATTGACAATCTATGGAAGCGCAGCGGTGGAGTTGATGCCACGTCGCTCAACTTTGAGACCATGATGTCCTACCAAGACTCAGATATTCTGATCTATCCCGAAGGTGTACCAGGTATAGGCAAAGGATTCAATAACAAGTACCAACTGCAACGGTTCTCCACCTCGTTTATCAGGATGTCCATTAAGTATAAAACTGATGTAATACCTGTTTCTACGGTGAATGCTGAATACATCAACCCATTCAGCTATAACATTAAGTTTATCAGTGATGCGGTCAAGAAGATTGGAATCCCATTTCTACCCATCGGGTTATCACTTTTATTAATTCCTTTACAACCTTGGGGTTTCTACATGGCCTTTCCGGCTAACCTCACTTACGTAAGAGGAAAGAGAATTAAGCCGTATGAAATGGTGGACAAGCCATTCGAAGAATTGACCAGAGAAGATTTGTTAGAAGTTGCGGATAAGGTAAAAAACTTAATGCAACTGGAATTAAATCAGGCGGTATCCGAACACGGTAAGCGTCCTTATAAATGGGGTGAGTTCTTTAAGAACACCTTGTCAAACCCACGTAAATGGCCCTATATTTTTCCCTGGGGATGGCCACTCATGTTTCTTGAGCATGAACGACAATGGAAAAAGGGGGGCGGCAAGCAGGTTAATATGAAATTTGGATTCTTCTCGTGGATTGGATGGTTATTCAAAAACCCGCGAGCGATATGGTTTTATATTCCAATTATTGGCTGGATACCTATAATATACAGAAGCTTACGCGATTAAAACCGGACGTTCGTGTTTGATTTCTGCCAATTTGAACCGTTCCTTATGCCTGAACCTGACAATATTACTGGCCATTTCACTGATATTGTGACAATATTGCCGGAAAGCAGAAAGACGTGAGCCCAAAGGACGTTGGCACAGGGATTGTTATTATGCACGCATAACAATAAAAAGAAATTTTAACCGCCCATAATCAGGCACAAACAATTAAAATCATGGACAATCCACTTAAACAATTTCTATATGCAGGAATCGGTCTTGCAGCATTAACTACTGAAAAAGTTCAAAGCACCTTAGACGATTTAGTAGAAAAAGGAAAACTCTCCGACTCTGAAGCTAAAAAAGTAGCAGAAGATGTGATCTCTAACCTTAACGGCAAAAAAGATGACTTCGAAGAGAAGTTGAGCGACCTTGTAAAGAATGTTGCAGAAAAACTTAACTATGTTAAGCGACAAGATTACGAGAACTTGCAGAAGCGTGTTAAGAACCTTGAAAGCGAGTTGGCTCAGTCAAAAGTCAAAAAGACTGCGACTGCTAAGTAACCTTTTAGGCATAAATCATGTAGAAAAGCCGAGTTTGGAAATTCCAGACTCGGTTTTTTATTTAACTATGATATTCGATAAAACCATACAGAACATTAAAAGAATTCGAGATGTTATCCAAATTCTGGGTAAATACGGATTTGAAGATGTTGTAGCGCATACTGCTTTGTACAAGCTCATCCCTAAAGGAAAGCGCGTCACATGGCAAAGGCAGGACAAGCCCGTATTGGATTATTCGCGATGGGAAAGAATTAGAATGTGCTTTGAGGAATTGGGCGCTACTTTTATAAAACTCGCTCAAGTACTCAGTGACCGTCCCGACCTTCTTCCTGAACCACTTATCAAAGAATTCCAAAAACTGCAGGCTAATGTAAAGCCATTCCCCTTCGAAAAGGCGGTTGAAATAATTGAGTCTCAAACAGGAAGGAAACTAGAAGATACGTTCGACTTTTTTGATAAAACTACCATAGGCTCTGCCTCCATTGGCCAAGTATATAGAGCCAAACTTAAAACTGGTGAAGACGTTGTTGTGAAAGTACAACGACCTGGGGTAAAAGAGCTGATAGATACGGACCTACGAATGTTGGTAGAAGTGGCAAAAAGAGGGGAAACGTACTTTGAGAAACACGGGTTAACGAATGTCCTTGACGTAGTGGAAACGTTCCAAAAAACCATGGAGCGAGAGCTGGACTATAACTATGAGGCACGAAGCATTGAACAATTCCGACTCTACTATAAAAAGAATAAAATGTTCTATGTTCCCAGAGCCTACAAGGAGTATACGACAGAAAAAGTGATGGTCATTGAGTACGCTGAAGGCTGCAAAATAACCGATACTGAACAACTAAGAAAATGGAAAATCGATCCTGCAGAACTCTCGCAACGGGGAATGCACATCTACCTCACTCAAATATTTGAACATGGTTTTTTCCATGCGGACCCACATCCAGGGAATATTATCATAAAAAAAGACGGCGTAATCTGCCTGATCGACTTTGGGATGGTAGGAAAACTGGTGAAACGGGATAAGTATGCTATTGCAGGTATCTTTATTGGGATGGCACAACAAAATGCCGAAAAAATGGCCACCAACCTGATTAAACTATCCTATAAACATGAAATTCAAGATAGAAGAATCTTTGAGAATGATGTAAATGAGATCATTGAAGATTTTGCTTCACTGGATGTGAGTGAAGGCAGCATGGCTGATCTGGTTCCCAGATTACAAAAACTAGTCTACGATTACAAAATGCGCCTACCTGGAAGTATCTTCCTAATCTTACGTGCTCTCGCTATACTGGAAGGCATTGGCAAACAGATTTCCCCTGAAATGAATATCTATGATCAGCTGAAACCATATGGCGTAAAGATTGTGAAGGAGCAATATTCCATTGAGAATATCGGCGAAGAGCTTTTCCATAGGGCCACTCAATTAAACGCATTCATTCGGAGTTTCCCAACGGAACTCAATCAGATAATGAAGAATATAAGAGAAGGCAAACTCAAGATTGAGGTGGAAGACTGGGAAACGAAGAAACTGACTCAAAAAATTGATCTAGCTGCCAATCGGTTGGTACTGTCATTCCTGATATCATCCTTGATGATTGCATCCGCAATTATCATGAATGCAGATGGAGGCGGTTCAGATAACATCCCCACCTTAAGTGCAATTGGGTTCTCCTTCGCAACCGTGCTAAGCGCACTGTTGGTGATCTCAACACTTAAGAAGGACAAGGAGGATTGAGAAGCTCCCCTGTCAGCTATCTCTACTTTCTTTCCAGTTTTATATCCGGGACCTAGAAGGGAAAGTGTGTTAAATTACCGTGTTGGCTGAATTTCAGATTCAAGTACCGAGCTCAATAATCAATAGTTGCACCACCCCAACTATAAATCCAACAATTGCCCCAACCCATTCTATAAAAGCAAATTCGGTAGCAAGAATCCCCTTTATGAGTTTTTCAATCTGGTCCGTCGAGAATTTTGAAACGCGTTCCTTGATAAACAATTCTATATCTAGGGAGTTTTCCAGATTGGCAAAAGCTTGCTGCATCACTTCCGGGCCCATCGTCTCCATTTCCACCATCATGGCCTCTTTGATCTTATCTCGCGATTTGTCACCGACAAAAAAGGAGAGCATCGGATATTTTTGAGGAAAGGTATTGGCCAGGTAATGGGCCAGTTTCTCTTCAATTGTTTTATTGATCTGCGATACATTCTCAGGCTGGTTCAGAATCTCTTCAATATCCCGCATCGACAGTAGGTCATCTGCCACTAGCTTCCCAATTCGTTGCGCCAAAACGTCTTTTTTCTTCGGGAATATGCCTTGCAGCTTAAAGAAGAAGAAATTCACGGGCTCCCTGGGATGAAACAGCATCTTTACCGCTAGAAAGTTGGTGAACCAACCAATCACTGCGGCTACAAATGGAAGTGTATAAATCACAATTTAAGTTTAAAGAATACGAAGATAAGGAGATTAGGACTTTTTTACGGTTAATCCTCAAGTTTGTCCTATTTTCTGATTATTTTTAAGAAATTCGTAAGTCTAATCAATACCACTATCCAATGCTGATACCAAGTCTTGTATTAAAGCAACTCTATACCAACGGAAGCCTCACTAATTTAAAGTCCGGCATCAAGTTCAGTTTAAAAAACAGGCTCAAGGATTCTACACTTACAGAATTGCGCCACGTAAAGATAGCCGGAAAAGATGTGCCTCTGTCTGGAATCAAACTTGATTTGGGAGATGGAAACATTGTTGAAGCGACAGCAATTACCAAACAAAACTCCATTGCGTTTCCCCTTAGACAAACGTTGGACATTATTGCGGAAACAGACCGCCTTCCAATTGGAAAACACGAAATAGAAATAGCGTTTAATGCCACTACCTTTGGAAAGCTGAAAATTAAAGTGGATGATGCGATCGTTGATGAGAAACATGAAGTCATTCGCATACCCCGGTCCCAAGATGATGATTATTCCAAAGAGATCATTAAAGAGCGACAGGATTATATTGCCAAAGAGACCAAAACGGAGTTGCACCATATCCGACAATACTCCTTTGACGCCAATATGCTTCATGGAAACATAGAGAACTTCACCGGTGTTGCACAAATCCCAATTGGGTTTGCTGGGCCTATTACCATCAATGGAGAACATGCCAAGGGAGACTTTCTAGTTCCGCTTGCCACCACAGAAGGCACGCTGGTAGCCTCGTACAATCGAGGCATAAAGGTCCTTAATCTATCTGGAGGAGCAACGTGCTCAGTAGTTGGTGACGCCATGCAACGGGCACCGGTATTTGAATTTTCGAACGCCAGGGAATGCAGGGACTTTATTTATTGGGTCAACGACAACATAGATAAAATCAGAGTAGAAGCTGAACAGACCTCGAGCATTGCGAAGCTGCAGTACATTGACCCATTTCTTTCAAACAAGTTTGCCTTCCTTCGATTTAATTTCTTCACCGGGGATGCTGCTGGACAGAACATGGTAGGAAAAGCCACTTTCAGGGCGTGCAGCTGGATTCTTGATAATTATAAAGGGGTGAAACACTTTTACCTTGAGTCTAACTTCGCAACAGATAAAAAGGCATCGCAGATCAATGTGATGCGAACACGGGGTAAAAGAGTAGTTGCGGAAGCCACCTTAAAACGCGAAATACTGCTGCAACACATGCGGGTAGAACCGGAGAGCATCTACCACCACTCCAATATTTCAGATGTCGGCTCTTTCATGTCAGGGGCCAACAATAACGGGGCCCACTCCCCCAATGCCATCACGGCGATGTTTATAGCCACGGGACAGGATGTTGCCAACGTATCTGAATCGTCAGCAGGTATTGTATACACGGAAATGACACCAGAAGGAGACTTGTACATCTCAATCACTATTCCTTCATTAATCGTTGCCACTTTTGGTGGAGGAACGGGATTGGCCACCCAACAAGAGTGCTTAAAGCTGATGGGGTGCTACGGTAAAGGAACTGTCAAGAAATTTGCGGAAATTGTAGCAGGCGTGGTGCTTGCAGGAGAAATTTCACTCGCATCAGCCATATCCTCTTCAGACTGGGTCTCAAGTCACGAACAATTAGGGCGAAACAGGTAATTTATCACAAGATATAATTAATTTATAGGTAGATATTCGTAGAATCAAACCATCCACTTGTCGAAAAAAACCACTTCGACCAATACCCCGTCAGGGACGTCCATTTTAAGTATAAATTGCAGCTTTCATCAATAAACTGCAGTTTCCCGACAAATACAGGCAATAAAAATACTGTAAATGGACGTCAATATACCCGGCCCTCTTCTCTAAATTCGATGCGGTATTTGTTATGCGTGCATAATATTTTTATATATTTGTCCTATTAACAGGTAGAGGCATGAAACCGGAAGATACTATTGACTTTCACATTCGTTGGGCATGGCATGGAATCGCTAGAATGTACAACATTGAAGCAGCGAAATACGACACTACCATGTCGGTTGGACAAACACTCCTAAATATAGACGTCGAAGGAACACCATCGACGAAATTAGGACCCAAAATGGGAATGGAATCGAGAAGCCTCACCAGGATTCTCAAATCCATGGAGGAAAAAGGCCTGATTTACAAGAAGGCGGATACAAAGGACAAGCGCATGGTCCGAATATTTCTAACTGAAGCTGGCATAGCCAAACGGGAGGTATCTAAAGAAGCTGTTATTAAACTCAATAGCGCCATTCACGAAAAAATTGGAAAGACGAATTTAAAGACCTTCTTCAAGGTCATTAAGAAGATTAATCACATACTAGACGAACAGGCCTCAAAGAAGAACGGGGCGAAACAGCGTTCAAATTAAAAATCGCATTGGTAAATATTATGGAGAATTCACTCACAACAAAAAGGTCAATCAATAATGTAACCGTATTGGGATCAGGTGTCATGGGATCAAGAATCGCCTGTCACTTTGCAAATATTGGTGTAAAGGTCGTGCTACTGGATATCGTTCCCAGGGAGCTTAACGATAAGGAGAAAGCCGCTGGCAAAACGCTTGAAGACAAAGCCGTTCGCAACAGAATCGTAAACGATGCCCTTAAAGCCACTTTAAAATCCAACCCCTCCCCTATCTATAGGAAGAATATGGTCTCGCGGATTACGACTGGAAATTTTGATGATGATTTGGACAAAATTTCAAAATCCGATTGGATCATTGAAGTCGTAATAGAGCGACTGGATATTAAACAGCAGGTCTTTGAAAATGTTGAAAAACACCGAACTCCGGGTACCTTGATCACTTCAAACACTTCTGGAATTCCGATCCACACCATGCTGGAGGGAAGAAGCGAAGACTTTCAAAAACACTTTTGTGGAACCCACTTCTTTAACCCACCCCGATATCTAAAGTTGTTGGAGATCATTCCAAGTCCTAAAACTGACCAGTCAGTCATTGACTTCCTGATGAATTATGGTGATTTGTACCTCGGTAAGACCACCGTATTGTGCAAGGATACACCAGCGTTTATTGCAAATCGAATTGGTGTTTATGGCATTATGTCGCTTTTCCACCTGGTGGAAGAAATGGACCTAACTGTTGATGAAGTAGACAAGTTAACTGGACCTGTACTGGGACGGCCGAAATCTGCAACCTTTAGAACATGTGACGTAGTCGGATTGGACACATTGGTACATGTTGCCAATGGGTTAGATGAACATTGCAAAGAAGATGAAGCCCATCATCTTTTCACCATGCCAAATTATATTTCAAAGATGGTGGAAAAGAACTGGCTGGGATCTAAATCTGGACAGGGCTTTTACAAGAAAGAGAAAGATGATAAAGGAAAGAGCACGATTCTGTCTTTGAATCTAAAAACGCTGGAATACGAGCCTAAGCAGAAAGTGAAATTTGCTACACTTGAGCAAACCAAGACCATTGACGACCTACGGGAGCGATACAAGGTATTGCTAGCTGGCAAGGACAAGGCTGGGGAATTCTATCGAAAGGCATTCTTTGGCCTCTTCCAATATGTGTCCAATAGGGTTCCAGAAATATCAGATGATATTTACAAGGTTGATGACGCTCTAAAAGCTGGCTTTGCCTGGGAATTAGGGCCATTTGAAGCTTGGGATGCTGTTGGCGTGAAGGAAACCTTGAAGGCTATGGAAGGCGAAGGCATGAAGGCTGCCCAATGGGTATACGACATGGTGGATTCAGGTACAGATTCTTTCTACAAGTTAGAAGACGGCGCCAAGAAATACTTCAGGACCGAAGAGAAAGCTTACGGCACCATTCCAGGAAAAGAGGATTTCATAATTCTTGAAAATGTCAAAGCCACAAAAACGGTTTGGAAGAACAGCGGCACTACCATTACAGACATTGGTGATGGCATCTTAAACGTTGAATTCCACACCAAAATGAACACCATTGGTGGAGATGTAATTCAGGGGTTACACAAAGCAGTTGATCTGGCAGAGAAAGAATTCCGTGGATTGGTGGTAGCCAATGACGGCCCTCATTTTTCTGCGGGTGCCAATGTGGGCATGATCTTCATGTTCGCAATTGAGCAAGAATACGATGAATTGGACATGGCAGTACGACTGTTCCAAAACACCACCATGCGATTGAGATATTCATCGATCCCAGTTGTGGTAGCACCCCATAACCTTACGCTTGGAGGCGGATGCGAAATATGCCTTCATGCTGACAAGGTTGTGGCACATGCCGAATCCTATATTGGTCTGGTAGAATTTGGAGTTGGACTGATTCCGGGAGGCGGTGGCACCAAAGAGTTTGCAGTACGTTTCTCTGATGAACTTAGAGACGGAGATGTGGAGATGAATGCGTTGACCAACAAATTTCTAACGATTGGACAGGCGAAGGTAAGCACCTCTGCACACGAGGCATTTGATCTTGGACACTTAAAGGCTGGACGTGATACAGTTACAATAAGCCGGGATCGATTGATTGCTGATGCAAAAGAGAGCGCCATCCAAATGGCAGAAGCAGGCTATACGCAGCCGATTGAGAGAACGGACATAAGGGTTCTTGGTAAATCAGGAATGGGTATTGTCTACGTAGGCTCCGACACCATGAAAGCGGGTAATTACATATCTGAACATGATAAGCTAATCTCCCAGAAATTAGGCAGCGTACTTTGCGGTGGAAATTTATCTGCACCCACAGAGGTATCCGAAAAATATTTACTRGATCTGGAGAGAGAGGCTTTCCTATCTCTGTGTGGCGAGCGAAAGACACTCGAACGYTTACARAGCATTATYAAGACGGGAAAGGTMYTGMGAAATTAATTAAAAAGTGGTTTTWAGTTGTTGGTTGTTGGTTTGTGTTAATTAGTTGATRGTTTGAGTTTCACACGAWATTAAAAAAATGGCGACCGGATTAGATAATTTGCGGATATATCAGTTAGCTGAGGACCTTGARGTAAAGGTRCATGAGGTGACKAARTCYTTTCCAAAAGATGMATTCTACAGAAGYGTTGATCAATTGAGACGTTCATCAGCATCSGTTGCAGACAACAWCGCAGAGCATTATCATAAAACCACAACCAAAGAAAAATTAAGATTTCTGGCCATTTCAAAAGGCGAATTGGAAGAAACGAAGCGCGGAATGTTAAAATCAGCCCGCAAGAAGTTTTTAACTCAAGGTATAGCCGATGAGCTCGCGGAAGAGTATACTGTCTTATTGAAGGGAATTCACTCTTATGAACGGTTCTTAAAGCTAAATGATAATAAAACACAAAACAAAGTTCGGGTTCGCTCAAAAAACCATAACCAGTAACCAGCAAACCAGAACTAATAACAAATAACCATTAACCAAAAAAATGGACGCATACATAGTATCAGGATTCAGATCCGCAGTAGGAAAAGCACCAAGAGGAAAATTCAGATTCACAAGAGCCGATGACCTCGCGGCACATGTTATCAAACACCTGGTCGCTTCTGTTCCAGAATTGGACAAGGAGAGAATTGAGGACATCATTGTTGGCAATGCAATGCCAGAAGCAGAACAAGGACTCAACGTAGGCAGAATCATATCCCTAATGAGCCTGGATACGGTGAAGGTTCCCGGAATGACGGTCAACCGTTATTGTTCCTCAGGACTAGAGACCATCGCAATTGCCTCCGCAAAAATACATGCAGGCCTGTCGGATTGCATCATTGCTGGAGGGGTGGAGACCATGTCTCCAATACCCATGGGTGGTTGGAGAATTGTTCCTAACCCCGATGTCTCGGCAGTACATCCAGACTGGTACTGGGGCATGGGACTTACCGCTGAAGAAGTGGCCAAGCAATTTGACATCAAGCGTGAAGATCAGGATGAATTTGCCTTCAACTCTCACACCAAGGCGCTGGCTGCAACTGAAACTGGCAAATTCAAGGAGGGTATCGTTCCTATTACGGTTAAGGAGGAATATCTCGATGAGAATGAAAAGAGACAGACCAGAGAGTACGTTGTAGACACAGATGAAGGCCCAAGAGCAGGCACCTCAGTGGAGGCTCTGGCCAAACTCAAGCCGGTATTTGCTGACGGAGGATCAGTTACGGCCGGAAATTCATCACAAATGTCGGATGGTGCTTCTTTCTGCCTTGTGATGTCAGAGAAAATGGTCAACGAATTAAACTTAAAGCCAATCGCCAGAATGGTCACTTATGCGGTGGCCGGTGTTGAGCCAAAGGTAATGGGCATCGGCCCAATTGARGCGATYCCATTGGCTTTGAAGAAGGCAGGCATGAAAAAGGARGATATTGACCTAATTGAATTAAACGAAGCGTTTGCTTCACAATCGCTTGCAGTAATCCGYGAAACGGGTGTTAATCCAGACACRGTGAATGTAAATGGTGGRGCKATTGCTCTGGGGCATCCATTGGGGTGTACGGGRGCAAARTTGAGTGTTCAGCTTTTCAATGAGATGAGGGCTCAAAATAAAAAATACGGCATGGTAACGATGTGCGTAGGAACGGGACAAGGTGCAGCAGGCATCTATGAGTTCTTGAACTAAATGTGATAAACAAAATAGAAGTACCCAAAATAACGTTAACAATCATACAATGGCAACTGAAGAAACAATGACAAAAAAGGCACCTAAAGGGGGAGAATTTCTCATTACCGAAACGGATGCGAACGATATTTTTATCGCTGAGGAATGGGATGAAGAGCAACAAATGATTGCTCAAACCAACATGGATTTCATCAAACAAGAAATCTGGCCCATTCTGGATAGAATAGACAGTCAGGAAGAAGGATTGATTCCCTCCCTACTTGAAAAAGCTGGTGAGCTCGGCCTGCTAGGAATTTCTCTTCCAGAGGAGTTCGGAGGATTTGGCAAGGACTTCACTACTTCACTTTTGGCGACTGAAGCCAACGGTTCAGGGCATTCATTTACTGTTTCTATGGCAGCGCATACCGGGATTGGAACTTTGCCAATTTATTACTACGGCAATCAGGCCCAGAAGGAACAATACCTTCCCAAACTCGCTACCGGAGAGTGGAAAGCAGCCTATTGCCTGACAGAGCCAGGATCAGGTTCAGATGCCAACTCGGGTAAAACACAAGCAAAACCTTCAGCTGATGGCAAAACATATTCTATCACTGGTCAAAAAATGTGGATCACCAATGGTGGCTTTGCTGACATCTTTATTGTGTTTGCTAAAATTGAAGACGATGCCAATTTATCAGCCTTTATCATAGAGAAGAGCTTTGGTGGAATTGACCTCAACCCTGAAGAACACAAAATGGGTATTAAAGGGTCTTCAACACGACAGGTTTTCTTCAACGATTGTATCGTACCTGCCGAGAATCTATTGGGAGATCGGGAACAGGGGTTTAAAATTGCCTTGAACATCCTCAACATCGGCAGGATCAAACTCGCTGCAGCATGTACAGGAGGTTGCAAAAATGCAATCACATTGGGTGCCAGGTATGCGAACGAAAGGGAGCAGTTTGGCCGGAGCATCGGAAAATATGGTGCAATACAGTACAAACTGGCAGAACAAGCCATCAGAACATTTGCAGCTGAAACAGCTACCTACCGTTGCGGACAGAACATTGAAGATGCCATCCTAGCCTATGAAGCGGCAGGTATGGAGAAGGCTGAAGCAATGCTAAAAGGTGTAGAGCAATTCGCAATTGAAGCAGCTGTTCTTAAAGTTTTCGGATCAGAGGTACTTGATTATGTTGTGGATGAAGGCGTTCAAATTTACGGTGGAATGGGCTATTCAGCCGATGCACCAATGGAGAGGGCCTACAGAGATGCTAGAATCAACAGAATCTTTGAAGGAACCAATGAGATCAACAGAATGCTTATTGTGGATATGATCCTCAAGCGTGCTATGAAAAATGAGCTTGATTTAATGGGTCCAGCTAAGGCAGTGGCCGATGAGCTCATGTCAGTTCCATCTTTCGATGAGCCTGATACGTCATTGTTCGCACAGGAGAAGCAATATGTTGCCAAGTTCAAGAAAGCAGTCTTGATGGTGGCCGGAGCGGCTGCTCAAAAGCTGATGATGGAACTTGCAAAGGAGCAGGAAATTCTGATGAACATTGCGGATATGATCATTGATGTTTATGCCGCTGAATCTTGTCTGCTCAGAGTAGAGAAGATGGTTGGTATCAAAGGTGAAGAGGCTTGTGCACGACAATGGGATATGGCAAGAGTCTTTATTAACGATGCTGCTGATCGTATCAATAAGAATGGAAAAGAGGCCCTTAACGGCTTCGCAGAAGGTGATGAGCTTAGGGTAATGCTCATGGGAATCAAACGATTCACAAAGGTTGAGCCTTTCAACACAAAGGAAGCTCGACGACGCATCGCTAAGGAGCTGCTTGAGGCAAATGAATATTGCTTCTAGAGGCTAGGAAGCGTAGCACTCATTTATTTAGGACCCTGTTCATCTCTGATGGGCAGGGTCTTTTTCTTCGTGAAACTCACAACAAGATATTCAACAAGCTAGCCCCCTATGTTCTTCGTGCCTACTTAGCGACCTCCGTGGTTACCAGGATTCACTTGAGAAAATATTTCACCAATCTTATTTTACGAACCGTAGGTGAGCCGCTTGTGATATACGAGTCCTCTATCACCCCTATCCCAGCGGCGTAGTAACGATTGGTATACCTGATAGTTCCCCACTGGTCCCATCCTGGTTCCAATAGATAAGTACCCTGATAATTGTAAGCTGGAAAGATTCCTGCAGGTGTACTCACAGGCAATCCTTTATCAGTCATTTGATAGTTAATAGTGAACTTATTCACCAGACCTTCTGTGTGTAAGATATTTGAAAAATCAGAGGATGAAAACAGTATACGCCCATACTGATTCACCAGGTAGTTTGAAGAGTCACGCAGGTACTGGTTCTGGCTTATCCAACTGGTCCTTTTCACATTGTAATAGAGCTTACCCTTAATTATAGAGTCACCGGGAATATACACGCTATCGGTTCCAAGGATCTTTTCAACACCATTGGTATCCACCCAATATCTCTGATAAATCCAATAGTTGCCCACTTTCAATTGGGTGAATTCAGCAACAGGGATGAGGGGTTCAGTTACAGGGGCTGCTGGCAATGATTCAGGCTCGATAGAGGGATCCTTCCGGCAGGAGGAGAGCACCAGTGCAACAAGCACAAAGAGAAAGACATAGCGTATAGGAGAGGGTTCAAAGGTTTCCCCATCAAAACGCCTCCAAGCGTAAATTATTGGTATCGGCCCAAAGAAAAACCCCAGCCATTTGTAATGACTGGGGCCTTCCACTAGGTAATTGAAAACCTATAATATCATCAAACGTTTCGTTGTCCGAACGCCTTTGGCCGTCATACTCACAAAGTAGGTTCCTACTTCAAGGTCACTGCAATCCAGGTCCATTGTGTGCTCACCTGGAGTTTGTTTATTCAAGGAATAAGCCTTAAGCTGCTTTCCAGAAATATCGAACAATGTTATCTGTACATCCACAGATTCACTAAGCTCATAGCTGATGACTGCATTGCCGTTAACAACAGGGTTTGGATATAAATTTAGACTCACAGAGAAGTTATCAATACGCGTTGCTTCTGCAATTCCAACTGGCAAGGTACAAGGAATGCTATCCTGTTTCAGTGAATACGTTTCGGTTCTCCAAATACCCCTACCGTGCGTCGCTACATAAATATTACCTGATACCGTTACACCAGTGCAATTATTATTCGGCATCCTTTGCTGTACCACCATAAAAGTAGGCACCCGTGGGAAGTTATTGTTCTCATTGGTCCATGTAACATTACCACTCCACGCATTGTCAGTGGCCCAAACACCATACTCTGTTCCCACAATGACTCTATTGTTGTCACTCATTTCAATGACCGCATCATAGGCCGGCATCTCCGGCAAATCGCCCTGGATAGAGGTAAACGAGTTGGTAGTGGTTGTGGTTGCTGCATTGCTACTTATATAAACATGGTTTGAGCTTCCATAGTTACCTGTAGTAATCACCACATTTTCAGGATTATTCGGATCAACTCCGATACCTGTCACCTGGGTACCACCAGAGGTAAAGATAGTCTCTGGAACAATTCCTGGAGGAATAGGTGGAACCAAAATGGTATTTTCCGTATGTGCATCATTTGGACCGATGGTCAATAAGCCAGAAACTCTATAAACATTGGCACCCTGTCCAAAATAAACGATGTCACCATCCGTAGAAAACTCTGCGCAAGTCGCATTACTAATATTAGATATCTTATACCAYGATGGGGMCACAGAGAAGTCAAGCACATTCTTGGTCATCCATRMACCMTTGKTGGTACTSACAAARAAYTTATTCTGMACAGGGTCCTGAATCATTACYGTRTCATTTACTGACARCGGTACAGGYGTWGTATATTCAAAAGGRAATTCATTGTTATTTGATTCGATAATCAAAGTKGCCCCRGCATTATAMGCTTGTTTAGCRATCAGCCGMACAGAATCYGTACTGTTTARATCATTGAAGCTTTCCCAWAGTACCATTGGTGTTACCCAWGGYCCCTCGTTTGTTCCAGAATTACAGGGCCCAAAGCACATRTCCTGYGCAAAAAAGCCACCAGCGCCTAAGTTCTTTTCTGGRGACCTGYTRGCAGACCCACCTTGTGAYTCCCAGAAAAATGCRKYAGGATYGATGATCGAGAACTGCATGTAACCACCATCACCACTWGGTAAGTTRACYACTTCGGACCKAGYCGTATTTCCTGTAAAATCGATGAAAGGATTTCCATTGTCTTGGGTACCTCCTGCWACCCATCCYTCTCTGGAGACGCCCATCGCATAAAACTGTGTAACGTTATACCCCAAATTAAGTTCTGTATAAGTGGTGAGATCATTGCCCACGGTCGCCGAAAACACACCACCATCACAACCTATATAGTATGTTTGAGAGGAGTTGTAATTGGGTGGAAAAGCAACTGTGTGCTTATCTGCATGAACATACAGGCCCTGTGCGAACTGCTGGGTAAGCGCTATCAAATCCCATGTATTATCTGTGCCGGACCATGCCCAAAGCTCAACACCTCCTACAATCACATGCTTCGGATCGTCAGGAAAGACAGCCAATGCCATATTATACTCTGCCTGACCATTAAATACACCGGCGGGCCCTTCAGGTATCTGTTGCGTCCAATTATCGCCACCATCTGTAGTTTGCCATAGGCCACCCATATTTCCAGCAATTCCCCTAACCACATAAATAAAATCCGGATTCGAAGGCGCAATCGCAAACTCGTACCTACTTCCAGCGCTAAGGAAATTACTGGAAATATTTTCAAAATCTGTGGAAGTTGGTTTTTTCAAATACGTCGTCGCACCACTGGAGGCAACCACTACCCCATTGCTCCCAATTTTAACATCTTCAAAGTTTACTGTACTAAATATAGAACAGGTAGGTGGATTGCTACATACGGCTGGATTCCATGTAACTCCGCCATCCAAAGTAAGCATCAAGCCTCTATTGGTAGCAGCGTATATCTTATCGTTATCAAATGGATCAGCAGCCAAACGGTTAATGAAAGCCCAAGCAGTTGTGTTGTTATCCAGATCACTAGGAATGGTAGACACCAGAGAGTCAAAAGTCAAACCTCCATCAGTAGATTTAAATATTCCTCTTCCAACGATCCCTGGCGTAGTGATGGTACCCAGACCCAAAGCTGTTGTGAATGACTCTCCCGTACCAATATAGAGATCTCCATCTTTAGACTGGCAAATACTCGTWATGGCTAAATTGTTAAGYTTATCATYTACAGRAAACCAGAACAGGCCACCGGTATTTGAGACGAAAAGGCCACCACCTACGGAACCCGCCCAAATCCTTGCCGGATTGGTCTTGTCTACCAGCAATGCTCGCGTACGGCCACCCACATTATCAGGACCCATTTCCACCCARTTCAAACCAAGTGCCGCTTGTTTGCTCGTCTTTCCAAATTTAGCAACTTCCCTTTCTGCCTTAAGCATATCGGTTATCTCAACCTTACCCGTTTTGATATTCTTTCTCCGCTCGTTATAGTACTCAATTGCCCCTGCAATACCGTGTAGGTTTTTGAAGTAGGTTTTATCAAAGTGCTGTGTCCGAGGAGTATAATTTGCTGTTTTAGAGTTGAATGAAAAGTTCACCAAAAAGAGGCTGACAGAAGCAACCAATACAAGTGATCCAAACAGGGTTTTATTCAATTTCATGCTTACGAATTTATATTTTTTCTTTAATCAGGTGGTGAGTCCCTTAAGAGGGGCACAATTTACGACTATTTACAAAAAAACTCAAATAAAATAGTGGCTTCCAATTTTCACCGCCTGCTGAAAGGATGGTTTGCCAGAAATCTGGATCCCTCGTTACTGTTGAGGTCTTTTCGCAATTGCCAAACGCTCGGGCCGGTGCATACGCGTGGCAGTTGTATTTTCAAAGTCAATTGCACCTACTAGACCTGCCCAATTCAAACTCTATGACTCAACCTATGCCCGCCAACGATCGGTAAACAAAATACGTTTATTCATTTGCATTTAGTAACTCCCCGTTAGGATACGGCTGTTTTGACTTAGAATACGGTAAGAATGAATAAGAATTTGGTGGGCTAATGAATGTGCTTTTCAGCGTGATAGGACGATCTGACCAAAGGACTGCTCTCTACAAACCGGAATCCTCTTGAAAGGCCTTCCACCCTATAGCGTTCGAATTGTTCTGGCGTTACAAACTCTACAACCGGGAGATGCTTGGGAGTAGGCTGCAAATATTGTCCAATAGTAAGTACATCGACACCCACATTTCTCAGATCATCCATAGTGTTCAAGACTTCCTGCTCTGTTTCACCCAGACCGACCATGACCCCTGACTTCGTTCTCATGCCCCCTTCTTTTAGGAGCCTTAAAACCTCAAGACTTCGATCGTACTTTGCTTGTATACGCACCTTTTTTGTGAGCCGGGGTACCGTTTCCATATTGTGGGACACCACTTCAGGAGCTACCTCAATAATTCGCTGAATCGCCTCAACATCTCCTTTGAAGTCCGGGATAAGCGTTTCAAGGCTCGTTTTTGGATTTGCTCGCCTGATNGCCTTTACTGTTTTTACCCAAATTATAGAGCCACCGTCTGCAAGTTCATCTCGATCCACAGAAGTGATCACACAGTGTTTTACTTTCATCAAACGCACTGATTCAGCAACCCTTTCCGGCTCTTGCTCATCTACTGGAAGCGGCCTGCCGGTGGCTACCGAACAAAAACCACAGGAACGGGTGCAAATATTCCCCAAGATCATAAAAGTAGCAGTACCTGCGCCCCAGCACTCTCCCATATTGGGACAATTACCACTCTGACAAATCGTATGAAGGTTATTCTTCTCTACCAACCCTCTAACGTGCGCATAGGCTTTCCCCGTTGGAAGCTTAACTTTCAACCACGGTGGTTTTTTATTTCTTTTGGGTTGTTTAGCTGTTGGCGATTCACTCATCCTTTATCGGTTCCTGAAATTACGGTGGACGAAATTAAAGAAAATACGACGTACTCTTTACCATCTTTTGCCGTAGTTCAGACTTACATAAAAACCGAAGAAGAACATATTATTGGGGTTGAAATCATCGGTAGGGTCAATATCGGCCATAATGGGCACCTTTTTAGGAAAAGCATCCAGCATCATACCCACTTCAAGGGTCCGGAGCTTTGTAGGCTCATTACCGTAATCAAAGCTCATCCCAAACTTGGCAAATCCACCTGGAATTAATGCAAGCTCATCAACGCCGCGTAGCACAGGTGCCTTCCCATAGATATTGTAGGTAGAGTGTTTATCTGGATCATACTTCTCTGTCACAATATCAAATTTAGAAGTGTTTGGAACTTCTTCCAGAATTTTCAGGTACACCGGCTTTAATATGCCCAGAGACAAACCCGCCATATAAATAACACGGATTTCAATGCCGCCCATATCCGTTTTACTGGCAATCACCCGTTGCTCTCCTATGGACGCCCTCAGTGCCAATAGGGCATTGGACTTACCAAAAATATAACCCTTGCTCTCTCGAGTTGGATTAAACACTTTGAATTCCTTCGCATGTTTAATAGTTGCAGCTTCGATTTCAAATATCCGTTTGGTATAGCCGGTCGTATTCTTGCCTTTCCGATAATTTATACTAAAGCCATTGGAATGAGACGCGAAGCCCACGGACATGACGTATGGATAGAGTATGCCAACTACGTTTGTTTCAACAAGTGGGGTCTTGCCGATGATCTCCTCCTCTTTTCCCCCATTTTCTTGAGCCTTACTAACTGTAGATGAGAAGACTAACAGCACGCCAAACAATATGCACGGGAGAAGGAATTTCATACACTAACAAAGATAAGAAAATTAGGCTTTCACCGGGACGTGAACAAGGACCAACAACCTTAACGAAAATTGCGCCTACATGTTATCCAAACCGACAGATTTCAGAATGGACCTGGTAGAAATGCTCATGTGAGAGTTATCGTAAATGCACAATCCATCCTTAATTACCAGCGCCTGGGGTGATTGATGCGGAATACCAAAAGTGGATGAGATAAAGTCTGATAGCTGACGAAAACTCAATATATCCAGAAAGAAGGTTGGCATCTGCGCCACATCCAGGCTCCAACTTTTCTCAATACGATACAAGGCCATCGCACTGGTAGCACAGCGCGTGCTGTGCTTAAAAATCAGAATACCGAGAAGATCAGGGTTATTGGAGGACTCTTTGATTGCTTCCAGCTGTTCAGTATTACTCAGCTTTTGCCAGTTCATGATCTATACTGACCGCTCTACTTTTTCTTGAACGACCTTGCCGTAGGCTGGACATCGTTCATGACTTCTACAGGAAGAGAATGCGCCAACCAAGAACATAGCAAACGCGAAATACAGCAACTTTTTCATCTTATTAAACCTATTTTAGGATCCATTCCAGTGAGTACGCTGGACAATGGTTAACCGTTCTGCATGAAGAAAACACCATACCAATTACCATACATGCTAAGACCACTAAAGTTACTTTCTTCATTTTCAACATAGCTTATAAATACAGAACTGAGTTTCAGTTGAACGTTTAAAAGAAAAAATGGTTACTACTTATCCTGATTATTTTTCCACCTAAACAGAGCCAAAAATACTTAATAATATCTAATTACAAACAAATCTATCCATTAATACTAACTTTCAGGCGCTTTGAAAAATTGCRTTTKAAACGTCTRTYAAATTGRNAAAATTGGAACAACCCATAAGWCAACAKGATCAKYCTGAGGCAGYGTCAAATATAGAGCCACAGATCTGTAAATCATGGAAATTGAGGYTGAAGGATGAATTTGCSAAGCCTTATTTTTCSGAGATCAAAAAGCAACTACTTGCYKCCAARARAGMAGGTAAAGTCATTTACCCTCCCGGCTCGCTCATTTTCAATGCWTACAATTCYACMCCATTTGATGCCGTAAAAGTGGTCATTATTGGACAGGACCCYTATCATGGCACGGAYCAGGCCCATGGYTTATGTTTTTCWGTTCAGGAAGGAATYAAACCRCCTCCTTCCCTGGTAAATATCTATAAGGAGCTCAAAGAAGATCTRGGACTATCCATACCTACCTCAGGCTGCTTACAAAAATGGGCGGATCAAGGTGTATTTTTACTCAATGCAATGCTAACGGTTGAAGCGCATGAACCGGCCTCTCATCGCAAGTTAGGCTGGGAGAAATTTACCGATGCAACGATAAAAAGGCTCTCTGAAGAACGATCTGGGTTGGTGTTTCTCCTGTGGGGTAAATTTGCCAGAGAGAAAAAAGTACTCATTGACACTAACCGGCATTTCGTTATGGAATCCCCGCATCCCTCCCCATTCTCGGCTAATTATGGCTTTTTTGGCTCTAAACACTTCTCCAAAACCAATCAAATACTTCAGGAGCAAGGAGTGGCCCCAATTGACTGGTCAATCTAGACTCAAGCATATTAAAAAATGAGAAAGGCACGCCGCTTATCTTAATAATTTCTATTCCATTGTTGATTATATTCCTTTTTTATATCTTTGCAGCCCTTTAGAAAATCAATATAAGATCAATGTACGCAATTGTAGATATAGCAGGACAACAGTTTAGGGTTGAAAAAGAACAAAAACTGTATGTTCATAGGTTAGATGGTGATGAAGACTCCAAAGTGAGCTTTGACAGTGTTTTACTAATTGATAACAACGGCAAAGTAACCCTTGGCAAACCGGTTATAGAGGGTGCGAGCGTATCTGCCAAGATCCTCTCTCACGTGAAAGGTGATAAGGTTTTGGTTTTCAAGAAGAAGAGAAGAAAAGGATACCAGACCTTAAACGGACATCGTCAGCTTTTCACCGAAATCCAAATTGACAATATTGAGGAAAAAGGGTCAAAGAAAGCGAGCGCGAAGTCAGAGGCAAAGACTGAGACAAAAGTAAAGGAGGACGTGTCC
This sequence comes from Flavobacteriales bacterium, assembly GCA_016764395.1. Taxonomy (GTDB): domain Bacteria; phylum Bacteroidota; class Bacteroidia; order NORP154; family NORP154. Next base: position 8,539 of record JAESRW010000010.1, on the reverse strand, counting down.
ACTGAAGCACCAGCGAAAGCGGACGTGTCCACTGAAGCACCAGCGAAAGCGGAGGTGTCCACTGAAGCACCAGCGAAAGCAGAAGTGTCCACTGAAGCACCAGCGAAGGTGGAAGCAAAGCCTAAAGCAGCGGCAAAACCTAAAACAACAGCAGCCGATAAAAAGCCTGCTGCTAAAAAGCCTGCAGCTAAAAAGCCTGCTGCGAAAAAGACAACAAAAGAGGATCCCAAGAAATAAGGATCGAAATCATTAGAGACCATGGCACACAAAAAAGGAGCTGGAAGTTCAAGAAACGGTAGAGAATCGGAAAGTAAACGATTGGGCGTTAAAATATATGGCGGTCAGGTAGCGATTGCTGGCAACATTATCGTCAGACAAAGGGGAACAAAGCATCACCCGGACAAAAATGTAGGTATCGGAAAAGACCACACCTTATTTGCCCTGGTAGATGGCAAAGTTGAATTCGCAAAAAGGAAAAACAACAGATCGTTTGTATCTGTAATCCCTGTAGAGGCAGCTAAATAAGTTCTTAAGCACACTATAAGGATCCTGCTTCGCTTTAATGAGGGGCAGGATTTTTTACATTTACCATTGATTCATGTTAGAGGTTAGCCAGATAAGCGCAAACAAAGACGAGCTCATAGATCGCCTTAAAGTCAGAAATTTTGACGCACAAGAACCTGTTAAAAAAGTTGCTGAGCTGGATGAAAAAAGAAAGTCTACACAAGGCCAACTTGATACGCTTTTATCTAAAATAAACACCAGCTCAAAAGAGATCGGTGAACTTTTCAAAATCGGGAAGACCACTCAAGCTAACGAAATAAAAGACGGTATTGCCTCCTGGAAAGGGCAATCCAAAGAACTTGCAGAAACGCTCTCTGAAATAGAGCGTGAAATGAAGCGTATCCTTTTGGAGATCCCTAACCGGCCTCATAAACTTGTTCCGGCTGGAAAATTGTCTGAAGACAACGAAATCATCGAAGAACATGGTGAGATACCTACACTTGGAGATGGTGCAAAGCCCCATTGGGAGCTCGCGAAGGAATATGACATTATAGACTTTGAACTGGGCAGCAAGATAACCGGAAGCGGATTTCCAGTCTATAAAGGGAAAGGAGCCCGTTTACAAAGAGCCCTTCTCAACTTTTTTCTGGATAGTGCCGCAAACGAAGGTTATCAGGAAATTCAACCTCCAGTGCTCATTAATGAAGATTCAGGCTATGGCACAGGCCAATTACCTGATAAGGAAGGACAAATGTATCACGTGGGTATTGACAATCTCTATCTCTCACCTACCGCAGAAGTGCCGCTTACTAACTTATACAGGGACGTGATACTTAGGGCGGATGAATTGCCGGTTAAAATCACAGCCTACACACCGTGCTTCCGACGAGAAGCCGGTTCTTACGGAAAAGAGGTAAAAGGGCTTAACAGGCTGCATCAGTTCGACAAGGTTGAGATTGTGCAGATCAGAAATCCTGAAGAATCATATGMWGTACTCGATGAAATGGTKSARTACGTTTCAGGYTTGTTAAAARCWTTGGAATTACCTTTCCGRSTTGCACGTCTTTGYGGAGGSGATCTCGGMTTTACGKCYGCSMTSACYTATGACMTGGARGTRTTCTCSGCMGGGCAACAAAGATGGCTGGAAGTGAGTTCTATTTCTAACTTTGAAACTTTTCAGGCAAATCGTCTGAAGTTGCGCTTTAAAAATAATGAGGGAAAGAACCAGCTCGTGCATACATTAAATGGTTCGGCACTTGCCTTCCCCAGAATTGTGGCAGCTTTGCTTGAGAACAATCAGGGGCCAGATGGCATCAAGATTCCTGCTGCCCTGGTGCCGTATACTGGATTTGAAGTTATAAACTAAGGCTGATGCGGTTTTTCGTGCTATTTGGTATTCTCGCTATTGCTGCTACTTCCTGTACACATGTCAATGTTGACAAGGAGGTGGCGCTTATTGACAGCTTGAAAACGGCAATAAAAAACGCAGAGATTACTCTTGAGAAAGTGGACATTGATAAAATCTCAACCTTAAAAGAACAAATGGGTAATCAGATTGCGTTGATAAAGGATATATATGGAGATTCTATTAAATGGGAATATGCCAAGACGCTCTCCCAATATCATAGGATTCAAAAATCATTTACCAAGTTCGCTGACAAACAGGCATATATCAAAGGTGAAATCACCTTTTCACATCAACAACTGGCAGACCTTACTGCCGTTCTGAAGAATAATATTATCCATACAGATTCGTTTCAAGTTCACTTTGCAAAGGAATGTCAGGCAGCGGAAGACTTGAAAGATATCATTCAAGTCGAAGTGAAGAAAGCGCAAAATAATTTAGAGCTCTATAAAAAGTTCTCACCTAAGGTTAAAGCGATGCTGAAGGATCAAAACTCAGACGGAGAGGTATAATAATTGTACGCTTCAACCTTTGCTTACCATTTTCATGAACATCAAAGTAACAACACCAATTTTCATCCTGTGCTCGGTGGCAATGCTATTTTGCTGCAGCATGAAAATGTCATTCGCTCAAACCAATATTGACAAACAGCTTGCACTGCAATATTTCCAGAACGAGGAGTATGACAAAGCTGTTGTTGTTTACGAAGATCTCTTCACTGCCTCCCGCCTGGATTACTATTACAATTACTACCTGAAATGCCTTATCAAGCTGGGCGATTTTGGTAAAGCTGAAAAGATTGTAAAGAAGCAGATTAAAAGGAACCCAAAAAAATTAAACTATCTGGTTGATTTAGGGTTTATCTACAAAACGAACAAGGAAACCGGAAAAGGTGAGCAAGCTTATGAGAAAGCATTAAAACTCCTGGAACCGGACAGGCCACAAGTGGTTAATCTGGCCAATGCCTTCTTATCAAGAGATGAACAGGCCCATTCTGTGAGCACCTACCTAAAAGGAAGGAAATTAATGCGAAATACATATCCCTTTCATTTTGAGTTGGCCCATGTTTATTACCGCGGTGGACAAAATGATTTGATGATCAACGAGTATCTCGATATACTGATTGGGGAGCCCAACCGAGTAGCGCAGGTACAAAACGTCTTACAATCCAGGCTTTTCCAGGACAAAAATCAAAAAGCACTGACACACCTCAATGCGGAATTAATCAGGCGAGTGCAAAAGTACCCATCGGTTTTGGTCTTTGGAGAAATGATGGTTTGGTATTATGTTCAAAAGGAGGATTTTGGAGGGGCACTTACACAGGCAAAAGCGATTGACCGTCGCAATAATGAGGCAGGGGGTAGGATTATACAGCTGGGAAAACTATGCGCAGAAAGCAAGAAATACGATGAGGCTGTTGCATGTTTTGAATATGTGATCGGCAAAGGAAGGAATACTCGGTATTATATCATCGCCAGAAGGGAATTGCTTGCTGCGTTTAATTCCAAAATCACAAGTCAAGAATATGACCAGGAAGATTTACAAAAACTGGAGTCCAGTTATATTGCAGCTATAGATGAATTAGGGACGAACAGCACTACCATGAACATCATGCGGGGTCTGGCACATTTAAGAGCCTTTTATCTCCATGATACCGAAGGGGCCATTCAGTTGCTAGAGGAGATTATTGCCATGCAAGGTATTCAGGGCAAAGAAAAGGCCCGATCCAAACTAGAGTTAGCGGATATCCTTGTTTTAAAGGGCCAGGTCTGGGATGCATCGCTCTATTATTCTCAGATCGACAAGGCCTTTAAAAGTGACCCTATTGGACATGAAGCGAAATTCAGGAATGCACGTCTTTTTTACTACAATGGTGAATTTGAATGGGCCCAAACACAGTTGGATGTTCTGAARGCTTCAACCTCAAAGCTGATCGCCAATGATGCYATGRAACTTTCCCTACTCATTAYRGATAATACGGTCATGGAYACYACSACWGAGGCGCTCTTWCTCTATGCATCTGCGGAGCTGAAAGCATTCCAAAATAAACACGACAGTGCCCTTYATATTTTRTCAGGGATTCTTGACTCCTTCCCGAACCACTCGCTGACKGATAATATCTATTATAAAAARGCSGAGATTTTTGCAGCAACGCGTAAGTATGAAAATGCKGTTGAGCAATTGAGTCTYATCCTTGATTTTTWYCCMTTRGACATCTTAGGAGACGATGCCCTTTTTATGATGGCCAATATRCTTCAGGAYAAACTAGGCAGGGTTGAAAAGGCCATGGAAATGTACGAACGAATGCTGCATGAATATCCKGGYAGYTTGTACGTTGTTGAATCAAGAAAGCGMTTTAGACAATTAAGRGGAGAYAARCTCAATTAACCCCAGTYTTAGTCAGCATAACTGGCATTCACCTCCTSAACYGAAGGRAAACTCGTTTGGCTATCTCCAGCCCGTTTTACCCAGTACAAATACCGTCCTGCTCCTTTACAAGCATACCCATAAATAGTATCCTTTGGCGCCAAACTTAATTGTGTATAGCACCTCCAATTTTTGTACTTCTCTTGCACACAAACCATACAATCGATTCTTTCGGCGCAGACATTGCGCAAACTAACCTTGTAAGTCCCAGTGGAAACCATACAATTGGAACATTCCGTGTCCCATTTTGAATCGTACTTCTCCAGGCATTCATTCCAATCTCTGTCTTTACTCGTAACAGGGTCAATTACCAACATCATTGCAATAAGCACACCCATTGCCGATAGTCCAAAAAATACTTTCTTCATTGCGGTTTCTTCTTTCTATTGTTATTTACAATTGGTGTTACCCAAAATAATCTTGGCTTCACCATTGCCCATCCTCTTTGAGAATTTCCAATCTTTACAAGCTCCTTTATTATCTCCCAATCCGTATTTCGCCCAACCTCGATTGTTGTATGCCTCCTGATTTTTAGGATCCAGTTCAATTGCTTTGTCAAAATCTTCTATCGCCTCATTGAATAGCTTCAGCTTATTTTTTGAGCTGCCCCTACTAATATAGGCCCAAACATATTCTGGATCCATCTCTATAATGATAGTATAATCCTTGATTGCCGCTTCATAATTACCGATTATTCCATAAGTGAAACCCCGTCGATAATAGGCATTTATATTCTTTGGATTTTCAGCTAAATCCTTGGTATAATATTCTATAGCCGCATTGTAATCTTTGATTTTGTATTTTGATTCAGCCTTCTTAAAATTGGCACTCAACTTCTGGCCAGAGATCGAAAATGCAAGCAAAAAGAACGGAATGATTAGAAAAATTCTTCTACGTGCAGACATCAAGTGGTTTAGTAAAATTAACTGCAACAATTATACCGATTACTTTTGATAAAGCAGTATCAGTTTTTTCAGCTTTGCAACTAATTCGTCTTTGATACCTTCATTCCCTTTAATCAGTATCGCCAACCTTGTGTATTGATTTTGACTCTTATGTATGTACAATTTCTTATCCACACAAGCGCCAGGTCTTCTAGAACACCGCAACACCACAGCATATTCATCCTCAACATAGCTGGTGGCCTCGGCATTTAAATCGTCCACTTTCACTCGATCACGGCGGAAAATTTTCCCATTCTTAAAAACCTCCACGATCAACTCCTTTTTCTTAAAACTTACCACTGTCTTTCCCCCAAGCAACTTGTTAATACTAGTCACTATTTCATTGATCGGATCATTCTGTGAATAGCTGGGCGAGCTGATACAAATAAGGGAAGCTGCAAGTGAGATGATAAGATTTCTCATAAGGATATTTCAATAGTATTTAAATAAGTCCATTTCGTTGGCATTTACTGCATCCTTCCACTCTTATTTTTCGTATTATGAAGTTATTCATATTCTAGCAATATAAAATTAAATTTACTCATTATTTCTGGCAGTCTATTTGAGGGTATATTGATATAATTTTGATCTGGAAGAGAAAAAATAATGCCAAACCTTTTACAAGGAATTTTCTGCTCCTTGCGCTCAGCTCTTTATCATTGTTGTTCTCCGCGAGTTCTACATTCGCCCAGGAGACCCTTTATGGCTTTGTGAAACTCAGTATTGACAAGGGCAATTTAGACGGAGCAAAGATAATTATCACCGAAAATGGAAAAGCATGGAAGAATGTCCGCCCTACCAAGGCGCGCTATGAATACGACCTTGATTATGGCTATGAGTATATATTCACATTTTCAAAACCTGGCTACATAACCAAAAAGATCATCTTCAACTCCAAGGTTCCGGCTGAAAGGATTGCCGAAGGATTTGAGCCTTTCCCTTTCAATGTAACCCTGTTCAAGCAATATGACGGGGTGAATACGGTCGTTTTTAATCAACCTGTGGGAAAAATTGGATTCAATCCGGAAGTGGATGATTTTGATTACGATACCGATTACACCAAATCCATCCAGGCGGCGCTCAGAGAAGTAGAGGAGCAGATTGAGGAGAAGAGGAAAGAAGAGGATAAGGCAGAAGCCACAGCTCGAAAAGCAGCAGCAGGCCAAGCTAAGGCTGCGGAAGCCGAGAAGAAAAAAGCAGCAGAAGAAGCCAAGAAGAAAGCAGAAGCGGAAGCTGAAGCCCAGGAGGCGGCACGCAAAAAGGCAGAGGCCGAGGCGAAAAAGAAATCAGAGGCAGCTGCAGCGGCCAAGAAAAAAGCGGCTGACCAGGCGGCGGCTAAGGAAAAAGCAGCGGCGGCGGCGGCAAAGGAGGCAAGCGATGCAAAAGCTGCTGCTGCCGAAGAGGCGGGAGAAGAGGCAAGGGCCAAAGCAAAAGCCGAAGAGGCGGCGGAGGACGCTGCAAGGAAAAAGGCTGAGGCTGAAGACAAGGCAGCGGCCGCCTCAAAGAAAGCTGCCGATGCTGAGGCCCGTAAGACTGCAGCCGCAACGGAAAAGGCTGAGGAGGCTGCCCGAAACAAAGCGGCAAGTGAAACAGAGAAAAAAGCAGCTTCAGAAGCTAAAGCGGCGGAAGATGCTAAAAAAGCAGCCGCTGCTGAAGCACGAAAAGCGGAAGAGGAAAAGGCCAGACTTGCTGCTAAAGCAGAAGATGAAAAGAGAGAAGCCGAAGCCAAGGCTAAAGCTGAGCAAGAGGCACGAAAGCAGGCTAAAGCAGCGGCTTTGGCAGCTGAGGAAAAAGCAGCCAAGGCGGCTGCGGCCAAAGCTGAAAGTGAAAAGAGAAAAGCAGCAGAAGCAGCAGCCAAAGCATCAAAAGAGGAGGCGCGAAAAAAAGCTGCCGCTGAAGCGCAGGCAGCTGCAGACGAAAAGCGCAGAGCCAAGGAGGCAGCTGAAGCAGCAGAAGCAGACCGTAAAAAAGCAGAAGAAGAATTAAAAAAAGCGGAAGCACTTGCTGCCTCCGCGGCAGATGCGGAATCTAAAAAGAAAGCAGAAGCAGCTGCTGCAGTGGCACGCAAAAAAGCCGCGGAAGCTAGAGCTGAAGCAGATAAACGAGATGCTGAAGCAAAAGCTAAAGCTGCTGCGGACAGCAAAGCCGCTGAGGCCCTTGCACAAGCTGAGCGTGACAAGAAAGACCAGGAGGCCAAGAATAAAGCTGCCGCAGCGGCAAGGGCGGCTAAAGCGGCGGATTTGGAAGCAGATGAGAAAACCGCTGCAGCTGCCAAAGCCAAAGCAGACGCGAACGCCAAAGCGGAAGCGAAGGCCAAGGCAGATGCAGATAGCCGAAAAGCAGCTGAGGAGGCCAGGCAAAAGCGCATTGCCGACGCCAAGACAAAGGCCGCACTAAACAGCGCAACCGCGAGCAGCCGGGGCGATGCAGCCACGAGAGCTGCGGCGAGAGCAAAAGCAGAAGAAGCGGCCAAGAAACGGACAGCAGCAAGGGCGAAGCTAGTCGCCGAACAGCAAGCTCGTTTAATCGATAAAAGCCTTCCGGATGATAAGAAAGTGGAATTTGTAGAGCAAAACAATCGCAAGATCACTAAAGTAACGATGAGGCGCAAAGGAATGATTACGATCTACAGAAAAGTGGAACACGCATGGGGAGCAGTATACTACTTCCGGGAAATGGAGAATATCACCAAAACTATTTTTGATTTGGAAACAACACTGTGAATCAATGTAGGGCCGTTTTTGATACTTGGTTGAGATTTTTCTCTAGAAGACGCTGTGGGGAACCTTTGGTAGGAATGGTGGAATGGTGGAATGATGGGATGATGGAATGGTGGAATGGTGGAATGGTGGAATTTCGGAATGGTGGAATGGTGGAATGGTGGAATGATGGAATGATGGAATGATGGAATGATGGAATTTCGGAATGATGGAATGGTGGAATGGTGGAATGGTGGAATGGTGGAATGATGGAATGATGGAATGATGGAATGGTGGAATGGTGGAATGATGGAATGGTGGAATGATGGGATGATGGAATGGTGGAATGGTGGAATTTCGGAATGATGGAATGGTGGAATTTCGGAATGATGGAATGGTGGAATGATGGAATGATGGAATGATGGAATGGTGGAATGGTGGAATGGTGGAATGGTGGGATGGTGGGATGGTGGAATATTGAGATGTTTATCCACCACATCACCTGGATTATTATACCTTTTGTGCATTGATGCGATATTGAGCAGGCAGCCCAGGGGATT
>JAESRW010000330.1 GCA_016764395.1 Flavobacteriales bacterium | reverse complement strand
TTTATCTTTGTTGAATTCTAATTCATTCTCAAGTCGATTTCTCTCCATCCCGGTGTTCTCTAACTGTACTTCTAGCAATGCCTGTTGCGATTGGTGAAGAAGTTTGTTTTGTTTTATTCTCATTCGCTGTTGTTTATAGGCCAAGATGCCAATTATAACGAAGAGGCTCAAGGTGCCAATTAAGATATTTCGTTTGAGCGCATCCATTCTTTTATCCCGTTCCAATAATTTAATTTCCTGTTCTTTCTCCATTTGGACAAGGAGCATCTGTTTTTCAAACTCATATTTGGTTTGCTGGCGAATCATTGCTTTTTGAGTTTCCTCATTCTTGATGCTGTCTCGCATTTGGATGTGGAGTTCATGCATCTTCAGCGCCACTTTGTATTTACCCTCTTTTTCCGCTATTCTTTTTAAAGTACCTGCGGAGAGCGTCATTTGGCTGGGAGAACCAATTTCATAAGCAATTGCTAAGCTACGCTTGGCGTGTTCGCTCGCTTCTTCAATCCACCCTAATGACAACTCAACATCTGCAATATGGTTCAGAGAATTTGCCACTCCTTTTTTATTTCCAATTTCTTCACTAATCCTCAAACTCTTGTAGAGGTATTCCAACCCTTTTTCTATGCCTGCTCTAAGACACTCTTCTGTAGAAGAAGTACACGAAGGGTCGCCTTGAATTTTGTAGATAATCCCAATACTATTCAAAGAATTAGCCACTCCCTGTTTATAGCCTATATCTTCCCTTATCTTTAAACTCTTCTGGAAGTAGTCTAAAGCCGCTAGAATATCACCTTGAATTTTATAGATAGCCCCTATATTATTCAATGCAGTAGCCACTCCTCGTTTATCACCTATCTCTTCTTTTATCTTTAAACCCTGGTGATAGTAGTCTAAAGCCGTTTGAATATCACCTTGAATTTTATGGATAGCCCCAATATTGTTCAAAGATGTAGCTACTCCCTTTCTATAGTCTATCTCTTTTCCTATCTTTAAACTCTTGTGGTAATAAGCCAATGCCCCTCGAATATCACCTTGAGAATCATATACATATCCAATATTGTTCAAAGAATAAGCAACCCCCTCTTTATCGCCTGTCTTTTCTGTTATCTTTAAACTCTTATGGAAGCAGTCTAAAGCTCTTTGAATTTCCCCTTTCTGAATATAGATAGCCCCAATATTATTCAATGATGTAGCTACTCCTTTTCTATAGTCTATCTCTTTTCCTATCTTTAAACTCTTGTGGTAATAATCCAATGCCAGTTGAATATCACCTTGAGAATTATAGACATATCCAATATTGTTCAAAGAATTGGACACTCCTTTTTTATCGCCTACGTCTTTTTTTATATTTAAACTCTTGCGGTAGTAGCCTAAAGCTCTCTGAGTATCCCCTTTATGATTATAGATAGTCCCAATATTATTCAATGCATTAGCCAGGAAGAATAAATACTTTCTCTCAAGAATATCTAATAGGTTATTGCTTAAATTCTTTTCAGCAGTTTCACGAGCTATATGAAATAGCATCAAGGCAGTATCAGGGTTATTAAAGTAAACCTCCTCGCCCAAAGTTAAATAAGCGCTGCAAACTGAGGTATCATGTTTGGCAGTCTCAATTACTTCACTTAAGGAATCCACCTTCGCTTGGGCTTCGGTGGACACGTCTACCTTCGCTTGGGCTTCGGTGGACACGTCTACCTTCGCTTGTGCTTCCACCTTCGCGGCCGCTACGGCGGACAAGTCGGAGGACACGTCAATGGTTCGACGGAGTTTAGCCTGAGGCACGAAGGGCTCACCATGAATATTGCGTTGATCTTTGGCACTTCCGACAAAAGTCAGGAGAAATATAAATAGCGCTATGAAGAGTCCCCTGAAAACCAGGACCAGCGGTGCTTCAGTCATGTGTCTGTACTTTATTTTTTTATCGATATTTGTTAATGTAAGCATAAATATTGTACCGCATTTATATTCCGATTCCTCATATATATTTACCCAATGGTTTGTCCTGACATTATTTTATCGGAGTTGGAAAGGTACGGCGGCGATACTCTTTTTGGACTCTCCTTGGCGCTAATATGTTTAAACCAACTGGCGCAGCGCTTATCCTAGTACAACCCATTTTATCCAAAGGAATGAGAAATTGCCCTGGGTCATTAAATCCAATTTTTAATTTTCTCCAACTTTCCCTTTAACTAGACCGCGGGAATATAAGCCGGGTTTTTCAGTAATATTTTCCGTAACTCCCTATTTTGCAATTACAAGCTTATGCACGGTGTTTTTGCCACTTTGTTTGAATTGCACATGATATATCCCGTTGGCCAAGTTTGGCATGTTGACCTTATATTTTGTATACGGTATCACAAAGGCAAATTCATGTTGTAATACCACCTGGCCAACTGAGTTGAACAGGGTCATAACCAATGGCTGTATATCGCTTTCGCCTGTATAATAGAAAGTGAAGAGTTTAGTGGCAGGATTGGGGTAAAGCTTCTCTACGAATGCAGGGGTTGGGATGTTCACCGTCAACGCAATTATATTTGAATATTCAAAATGTCCGTCAAAATCAGTTTGCTTGAGACGGTAGTAAAATATTCGAGACTGCAGGGGTGATATTCGATAGGTATCATCAAGAAATTGATAATGTAAAAGAGTATTTGAATTGCCCGCACCATCAACTTGCCCAACCTCTTCCCATTCTAACTTTTCGAGGTCAACAGGCATTGCTCTCTCAAGTGTGAAGTACTCGTTGTTTGTTTCGGAATTGGTTAGCCATTCCAGCAAATTGTAATTTCCATGGTTTTCACCACTGAAAGTGACCAGTTCTATTGGAAGAGGAGCGAAAAATTCATCTGCTCCCATATCAGGGTTGCGCAACTCCCCCTCAATATCATTAGGAACTGCAGCTAACACTATCGCTCCATCTACGCAAGGCGAACTGCTTTGAATATGTAAGTCTGAAGCAGAAACAAACATCGGGTCGGTTGATACCGAATTGGCATCCTGGGAAGTGGCCGTCTGCCATGCGGCAAGAGTAGTCTTGGCGCCGCTCCAGTAACCCAAATTGGTCCCGGTGAAATACAGATCGTTGTAATCACACTGTACAATCGCCGCAGTTGTATTTATGTAAATGGCATATCCTCCTCCTGTGTTGGAGAAGATATTGTTCACCACCTTGATATTGCTTCCACCGGTGGTGTATAAGCCTCTTCCACCGGTAGCGTGCGTGGAGGATACACCCACAGAGTTGAAGTAAATGTTCACATAATCACAACCGGACAGGTAGATTCCATAGGAAGTAGTGGAAGTTCCTTCCCCTACTTCAGACATATTGTTATACACCTCCGCTTCGTTGCCGCTGGTACCATCGCTGCTAACCAGATATATTCCATGTCCATAGGTTCCGTAAATATTATTCTTATGCACCTGATAGGCTCCTGAACAATAATTCAGATACACCCCCTCAGAGGTAGTAAGTGTACTGGTAGTGTGAACAGTATTGGAGATGAATTGCGGGGCATCCTGATAAGTCAGGTAACATCCGACGTCATAAAATCCATCTATGTCATTGCCGCTGATCAGCGTGCCACTGGGTTTAATACAACTTGTGCCTCCAAAATAAATACCATAAGATCCGTTTTTGATAATGTTGTTTAGAATGTTGTTGCTATAGTTGTCGTCGTTTGTACTGTACAGCACATAATAATCGGCAGATGAGCTGGACACCGAGGGCGATTCAATCACATTATTGGTCAGGGTATTGTTATTCGCCAGTCCGCTGAACGCTACACAACGTCCATAGGTAGCTCCTGTGGCCTTGATGGTCATTTGCTTGAACGTGATGTATTTCGCCCCATCTAACTTTACAGTATAGTTGGCGGCACTGCCCGAAGAGGCAAAGGTTAAAATCACTGCTGTAGCATCACCGGTGGCAGATTGAAAAGTAATTCCCGCCGAAGAAGTCACCCCCCGAATACCCGGTACGATTACTTGTTCATTGTACGTTCCGTCGGCTACATTAAATACTACATTAGCAGTGATTCCTTTGGCTACGAGGTCGTTTATAGCAGCGGTGAAAGTGGCATAATTGCCGGGAATGGTATAGGTCCCTGATAATCCCCCTACTGGTGCCCCAAACTCATCCGCTCCTATATAAGGCGTTGCAGGCCGTGCGGCTCCGTCATAATCATCCGGAATTACAGCACTCAGGTTAGTTCCGGCGTTAGCCAAACCGATATTCCCTGTATGCAGATCTATACTGCTGAAGTATTGTGGCCCGTCGGATACCGAATTGGCATCCCGGGAACTGGCTGCCTGCCATGCTGCGAGATCGGTTCTGGCCCCGGCCCAATACCCTATGTTGCAACCCGTGCTATACAGATTGTTATAATCACTCTGTATTATCGCAGCTGTTGTATTGATGTAAATGGCATATCCACTGCCTGTGTTGGCGAAGATATTGTTCACCAACCGGATATTGCTCCCGGTTGTGGTGTATAGACCTCTACCACCAGAGGTTTGTACGCAGGTTACGTTCACACTGTTGTGGTAAAGGTTCACATAATCACAGCCGGAAAGATAGAACCCATAGGAGTTATTGGAAGATCCTGAACCTGATTCAATCATGTTGTTGTACACCTCCCCTTCACTGCCACTGGTACCGTCGCTGTTAAATAGATAAATTCCGTATTGATAGGATCCGTATAACTTGTTCTTTTTCACCTGGTAGACTCCTGAACAAACGTTAAGATACACGCCTATAGAAGTGGTAAGTGCGCTCGTAGTGTGAACTGTATTGGAGAGGAATTGCGGCGCCTCCTGATAAATCAGGTATACTCCCATATAATAATACCCGTCTATGTCATTCCCGCTGATCAGCGTACTGGTGGAATGTCTACAACTTATGCCGGTCAGATAAATGCTATAAGACCCGTTTATGATATGGTTGTTGAGAATACTATTGCTATAGTAGTATCCATTTGCATACACTGCAGCATAATTGTCAGATGTGCTGGTAACCAATTTGGATTCAATCACATTATTGGTCAGGATAATGTTGTTGGCCGGCCCACTGTTGTTCTCCGGTCCACTGAACTCCACACATCTCGCGTATGTCACTCCTGTGGCCTTGATGGTTATTTGCTTGAAGGTGATGTATTGCGCCCCATCGAACTTTACTGTATAGTTGGCGGTACTACTGAAGGATGAAAAGGTTAGAATCACTCCAGTACTGTCCCCACTGGCCGATTGAAAGGTGATGCCTGCTGCAGCATTCGTCCCCCAAATCCCGGGAATAACTAGCTGTTCGTTGTAGGTTCCGTCGGCTACACTAATTATTACGTTTCCGCTGATTCCTTTG
>JAESRW010000317.1 GCA_016764395.1 Flavobacteriales bacterium | reverse complement strand
AATTGGGCCAAACCTCTTCGCCCAGTGTGGGCCACCGGGTAAAATTCCGCTGTTGTGATTCGTTGAGATAGGCGGCCATGGAATCAATGTAGCTCATTATGTTGTCCAGGTGCAAGGTGCCGGTTCTCAGATCATTCCACCGCGACATGAGTTTTGCGCTGAAATCCGTATCCTGCAACAGCCGGCACCACCAAAAGGGGATGACGGCCCCATCTAAGGTATAGGCAATATTGTATTGCCACCCATCCGTTTTGAAGCCATCTGCATAATAGGCATTTCCAAAGGATAGGTTAAAGTCCCATAGCGGCCCCATGTTGAGCTTGCCGCCTTTACTGTCCAGGTTCTTGTGCATATAGGTGCTGAGATAGTAGGCATCGATATTCCTGGCCAGCTCAACGGAAATCAGAAAATCGATAAATGATTCCACATTGATGTACCGGGCATAGCCCTTCAAAGTATCCTTGAAGTCCGGTCCGATCAGTGCTGTTTCGAAGTCGTACATGAAGTCTTTAATGTAATCTTTCTGTGCATTGGCTATTTTGGGTGTTTTGGGACTATGATACACAAAAAAGTACCGCTCAAACACATCGATATAGGGGGCATAGGAGGAATACCAGCCCTCTTCCGCTTCTCGTTCATTCCAGTCAAGCTTAATGATATACCCCCCGGTAAGCGCATCTCCATTAAGATCGTTTTGTTCGAGCTTTTCAATAGCTACTCTATTTGAATCTCGCTTTATTTTTTCCATCAGCACGTAAACACCCTTGTAGTCCCCATCGATGATCAGTTCGCAGAATCGTGTTCGTGAAGCGTAGCGGCCCATATCATTGCTCAGTTTGTAAGTCAACACGTTTCGCATTAAGCTTTTGTCGCTGTAGGGCCCATAGAGGATCCAGTCGTTTTCGGGAGGCATGCCAACCAGTGAAACATTGTTGTTGTTGCCCAATGAATCACGTGTTTCAAGGCCATATGATTTCTTGGGGAAATCCTGAGCCGTATTGCCCCTTATCTCGATACCGATTTTACCGTTGTAATTGTTAAAAGCATCTGTGATGTAATTCCGCACGCCTGGTCCGTTATAAATAATACCCATAGTAGCGGTTATTTTTGGTTCGTCTACAATGGACTGGCTGGAATTAATGACTACAATGGCAAGGTTGGAGGAGTCGAGTGCAACCGTTTGGGCGACGAGTGGCGCCTGGTATAAGAAGAAGGCACAGATACCGGCAAATATGGACAGCAGTATGCGCATATGATCTGATTGGATCAAAAACGTGCAAATTCCCTTGCCTGTTTTTGTTCGGTGGTTTTTGGTCAATAGGGGTGCCTCTGTGTTTCAAAAAAAGCTTCGCTAACGACATCAACTATTTGGTTTACTTTCTTTTTGAAATTTAGTTGCATCTGCCTGTATCTCACCTTTAATTCAATCGGTAAGGGCAGCCTGCCTGACGTCTGACTTTCACCGATAGAAAATAGAGACACTTGTTTCGTAGAACATAAGTTCATATATTTGTGAACATATAAACAGGTAGTCTTAGAATTATGTCCGACAAAATGATTTACCAACTGCACGCTGATGTTTGTAAGGCATTGGCACATGCTATTCGTATTGAAATTATTGATATGCTGGGAGAAAGTGAATTGGGATTTCGCGAAATATTGGAAAAAACTGGAGTGGCAAAATCCAGCTTGTCTCAACACTTATCGGTGATGGTAGAGAAAGGGATTTTAACGCAAAGGAAAGAGGGATTGAACTCCTATTTTAAGCTTTCTACTCCTAAAGTTTCAGAAGCGTGTCAATTGATGCGGGAAGTGTTGGTTGACCGATTAGAAAAGACACAGGATTTATTGAAAACACTCTAAACTGAATTGATATGAAACTTGGAATTGTGATTTACTCTACTGATGCGGAGACCGTGTGGAATGCTTTCCGCTTGGGAAGCTTTGCATTGAAGGAAGGTGATGAAGTAAAGGCATTTTTGCTGGCGAGTGGTGTGGAATGCCAAACGCTTGATACAGGTAAATTCAAGATTAGCGAACAAATGCAGGGTTTGCTTGATAACGGTGGTGAGATACTGGCTTGTGGTACTTGCCTGGATCTGCGGGGGCAGGAAGGGGATAAAATTTGTTCATTGTCAACGATGAAAGATTTGTACGAGATTGTTGAACAAAGCGATAAGTTGGTCACTTTTTAATGTAAACTGAATTTGGGATAGGCTAACATGTCTCTCCGATTATCAACGAATTACGAATAAATACGAATTTACGAATAGGGGTATTGTCAAATATCTCGATTGAGTAACCTGATCTATTGATAAGAAGTAGAGTGTATTTTATTTACGATGATGGCACTAACGCAATGCGGCTAAATATGGATTACTTTGAATTTCCAAATCCATTGGCGAAGTGCATTCGCAAATTCGTATTTATTCGTAATTCTGCGATTCCAATTATTGATCTCGTGATTAACCCAAACGCTCATTAACGTAATTATCTATGAAAACAATATTAATACTCGGTGGGGGTGTTGGCGGTGTGGTTACGGCCAATGAACTGAGAAAGAAGATCGGTAAAGAGCATAAAATCATCGTGATTGACAAAGAGCAGAAACACGTTTTTGCCCCTTCGCTTTTATGGCTGATGGTTGGACTACGAAAGCCGGAAAAAATATCGCGGGAACTGAACCGTCTGCAGCGAAAGGGAATTGAGTTTGTGAATGGTGAAATTGAAAAAGTGAACCCGTACGAAAAATCAGTAGTGGTGAATGGCAAAACCTACATAGGTGATTATATGGTCATCTCATTGGGAACAGAACTTGTCAAACCACCTGAACTAGAAGCAGTGGGATATAGTTTTTATTCTTTGGAAGGAGCACAGCTGTTTTGGGAAGCGCTACAGGATTTTAAAGGTGGGAAAGTTGCAGTACTTGTTTCATCCATGCCATTCAAATGCCCCGCGGCTCCTTATGAGGCAGCCTTGCTCTTGTCTTATTATTTTGAGAAAAAGAAACTAAGGGATAAGGTTGAAGTTGAACTTTATTCGCCTGAACCCGGGCCGATGGGCGTTGCAGGTAAAGAATTATCGGCAGCAGTGAGGGCTTTGGTTGAAAGCAAGGGGATAAAATATTTTCCTGAACATCAATACAGTACTATCAACGGAAATTCTTTGGCATTTTCAAACGGAACGAAAGCAGATTTTGGATTGCTGGCTTATGTTCCGAAACATCAATGCCCAAAGGTGATAAGCGATACGGATTTAGTCGGTGAAAGTGCATGGGTACAACTAAAGAACAGGGAAACAATGGAAACGGATTTTCAGGACGTTTTTGCCATTGGCGATATTACCAGTATCCCCCTGGCCGTTGGGAAGCCGTTGCCGAAAGCGGGAGTTTTTGCACATTACCAGGCAGAAGTGGTTGCCAATAATATTGGTGTGGCCGTAAATGGCAAAGGGGATTTGAAAACATTTACGGGAAACGGGGAGTGTTTTATTGAAATAGGCCAGGGCAAAGCGGGTTTAGCAAGAGGAAATTTCTATGCTGAGCCAATGCCGAAGATCAAAATGTATCAACCTGGTTTTCATTGGCATGCTGGCAAAGTACTATTTGAAAAGGATTTTTTGAGGAGGTGGTTTTAGGGAGCCTGCGTCAGCCTGTTACTTTTTCTTCAACCATTGCTCAAAGTAGAGATGTTCAATTTTCTAGCGATTGACAGCATCAACCATTTCAATCGGTATGGAGTCTGTTCGTAAATTAATTCTGTACCAAATCGCTTCATCATCCTTATCAAACTGCATATTTTGATTTACATCTCTGGTAGTTCTGATGATTATTTGGTCACTGTTGGGTATAATAGTGAAAGACTACAAGTCTTCATTGATAGGTGACAGTGCCTATAGTAAAATCATTACGACTAGCCTAATTCCCATGTCTTGTGTATTTTATTCGTTACGCGATTCGCTAAACGATACCCGCCATACAACCACAGCTGCTGACCAAGCTTTAGCATCCCTTTTAGATCATTGTCTGTGGTCGTTTAGGAGTAATAGCTATCTGATAACACAAAGCTTATTGTGCTTTGGATTTGCAAAGTACACCTTATCTTCTTAATTGCCTACGGGTTAGGAGCCAGACGATAAGATACAACATTGCCGGAATAGCCATGTACCCAACCAAATCAGGTGCATTTGGGTTCATAACACCGAAACCAAGGGTGCCGGCAATGGCAATAAATCCTCCTAGCCTTTCATTCTTCCATCCTATAATCAAGCCTATGAAATAGATGAAAACAAAGACAAAACTGACCACCTCAATAGCGGTCGGAGGATTGGATGGTTCATCATCAAGGTTTAGCATATGTGCGACGAGCATAAATAAGAAGAACATCAGATAGGTTCCACTCCAAATTCTCGCCATCCACTGGAGCATTACCACCAGAAGGTTTTGCTTTTTTATTTGATACACGGCTGCTTTTGTTTGTGCGCTACACCGTTTTACGTTCAAAAAGCGCTGCTGACTCAAAAAGCTGGAACGGTTGTCGATCCCGGGTTATTGGTGAAACCCTTTATAGGTACACTAGTTAAAACTATGCACTTTAAATACAAGACTTTAGTTTGTCAAATGACTTCTTTCAAATTGGCATAAAGCGAGAAGTCGGAAGTCCGAAGTCTTGTCAGGTATTCCGAGCTTCCGGCTTCCAACTTAACACCTATTTGTAGGTTAAAGCGAATTTCATTCGTAACGGAAACCTACCCACTKTCAGTGGATAGTGGTTTAGTTAAATTTTCTCTCCGAATCTTCTATGGACACATCATTGATGCTTGCRTACCKTTTTTTCATRAGTCCATTTTYATCAAATTCCCAGTTTTCATTKCCRTAGGCGCGCCACCACTGACCACTAGAATCCTGGTATTCATATTCAAACCGTACAGCAATTCGGTCGTCGGTATGGGCCCAATATTCCTTTTTGAGTTTATAGTTCAGTTCCTTTTTCCAATTAGCAGTTAGGAAGGAGACTATTTCTTCCCGACCGGTAATAAACTTATCTCGATTTCTCCATTCACTATCAGGAGTATACGCTTTTGAAACCTTCTCCGGATCTTTGCTGTTCCAGGCATCTTCAGCCATTTGAACTTTCTGTTTTGCCGTTTCGATGGTAAAGGGGGGTAGCGGAAGTTTCTGTTCCATTGGTTTGTTTTGAGCATTAATTTATTCATCTCATTCTACAGCTAAAATTAGAGACTTAAGTGCAAGACTTTAGTCTGTAAAATGACTTTTTTTCATATTGGGATAAAGTCAAAAGTGAAAAGTCAAAAGTCAAAAGTCAAAAGTGAAAAGTGAAAAGTCAAAAGTCAAAAGTCAAAA
>JAESRW010000009.1 GCA_016764395.1 Flavobacteriales bacterium | reverse complement strand
CGTTGAGAGCTTCTGGATTGAACGACACCGCCATTATGGATGCAGCGCTTATCATTGCCTACTTTAACTTTGCCAACCGAATGATTCTCGGTCTGGGCGTAGGCTTAACCAAGGAAGAAACTGAAGGCTATAACTACGAATAGGACAAGGGCATTGATGGGCCCTCATTTCAACTGTCCGGCGTCCACTTCAGGGGGGCCATTAATGAACTTAAATCTATAGATGAGAAAACAATTCGTCATTTTCTCTGTGGTCTCCGTATTTGGCATTGCCGCTGTCGCACAGTTGGTCCCCGCTGTATGGTGGCTTTATGTGGTTGTATCTCCCTTAGTGTATCTCGGGGTGGTGGACATGATTCAGAAGAAGCAAACCATCAGAAGGAACTTTCCGGTGCTGGGGCGGTTGAGGTATCTCATGGAAGGCATGGGCCCCAAGGTCAATCAATATTTTGTTGAGTCAGATTTGGAGGGAAGGCCGTTTAGCCGGAATTTTAGATCCGTGGTCTACCAGCGCGCTAAGGGAGATCTTGACACCAACCCTTTTGGAACGCAAAGAGATGTTTATAAAGCCGGATACGAGTGGATGGATCATTCCATGAATCCTGTAAGGCTGGGCGACATTGAAATGGATCAGCGAATAAAGGTGGGTGGGGCAGCCTGTACCCAACCTTATAGTGCTTCTGTTATAAATATCTCCGCCATGAGCTTTGGATCCTTGAGTGATCGGGCGATACTGGCATTGAATGGCGGAGCCAAGCTGGGCAACTTTGCACACAATACCGGGGAGGGCGGTGTAAGCTCCTATCATTTGGAACCAGGTGGTGATTTAATCTGGCAAATTGGAACGGGCTATTTTGGTTGCAGGACGCCGGAGGGGGATTTTTCGGAGGAGAAATTTGTTGCAACGGCAAGTTCCGACAATATTAAAATGATTGAGATCAAGCTCTCTCAGGGTGCAAAGCCGGGACATGGAGGTATCCTGCCGGCTCAAAAAAACACGGAAGAAATTGCWRAKATCCGGGGTGTCGAGCCGGGGACCAAAATTGTTTCGCCTGCATCGCACAGCACCTTTAACACACCTGTCGGATTGCTGGAGTTTGTGGCCCGTCTCCGAAAATTGTGTGGTGGTAAACCGGTCGGATTTAAGTTGTGCCTGGGGAGTCGGGCGGAATTTRTTGAGCTGGCCCAGGCCATGCTTGAAACAGGGCTGAAACCAGATTTCATCACCGTGGATGGTGGGGAAGGAGGAACGGGTGCTGCCCCTCTTGAATTCTCCAATTCCCTGGGTATGCCGATGAGAGATGCMYTGGCTTTTGTRAGGGAYATTCTCAATGGCTATGATCTTAAAAAGGACATCGTCCTTATCGCTTCTGGYCGAATTATGACAGGGTTTCATGTACTCAGGGCGCTCGCATTGGGGGCTGATATGGTCAACAGTGCCCGGGCCATGATGATTGCTTTGGGATGTATTCAAGCACTGGAGTGCAACAGCAATACCTGCCCTACTGGTGTAGCCACCCAGGACCGTAGCTTATCGGTTGGGCTCAACTCAAACGATAAAGCCCAAAGGGTCTTCAATTTCCATCGTGAAACGGTGCACATTGTGATGGAGCTGCTCGTTGCTACCGGCAAGAAAAGATTGACTGAAGTCAGGCGGGCGTTGATCAACCGCAGGGTGAGCATGCATCAAACACTCCGTTATGATCAGGTATATCCAGAGGTAGCAGTAGGGTGTTTTAACAATGGCGGCCCGATTCCGGTGAATTATCAGGAGCTTGTTTCGGGTTGATGGGGTCTTTTAGCGGGTGTATGAATCCCATTATCAAATAGAGTGTGTCATTGAGTTGAGACCTTAGCAACTTTTGGCGGATGAGGTTTTGACGACCAAATGTTCGTTCATATTCCATCTTCATTTTGACCAGCCTCACAAGTTTACTTTCCAGTATCCTCCTCTGTCTCCACCCATTCGCTCTATTTCCCCCTTTTGTTTTAGTTTGTCAAGATGATATTTAACCCCGTCTTCTGTTATATCTCCGAGTATTTCAGCCAATTCCTTCCTGCTTAATGAAGGAGACTTGCTGAGTAGGTCGAGAATGTTTTCTTGTGTTGATTTCTGGGTAGTTTTCTGGGTAGTTTTCTGGGTAGTCTTCTGGGTAGTCTTCTGGGTAGTCTTCTGGGTAGTCTTCTGGGTAGTTCCTTCATGAGCCCTTAATGGAATAATTGTTTTAAAAACATCAGCCTCAATAAACTCAGGTTGGGTACCTGGCGTGTATATCCCACAATATTTAAAGGCATTACGAACTCCGGAGCCCAATTCATCGACTCTGCCTATTTCCTTGAAGAATTTGGCAATGAACGGATTTTTGGGGAATGGCGAAAAATTGGCGGGGTCAATCGCTCCTGCACCGTGAGGGCGATTCCAGTTTTCGGTTAGCACCCAGTCTTTCTCAATAATGAGTTTAGCGGGAAAAGCATTGGTAAATTCCCTGTGGATCAAAAGGTTGCTGACTACTTCTCGGAAAATCCTGTTCCGTATGCTGATGCGCTGTATCCCTTCCTGATAAAATTTATCCGGCAAATGCTTTTCGATAAAAGCCATTAAACGGTCATAGCTCTCAATAAGATTGGTGCGTATGTCGTCCCTGTCGTCATAGCGGTCAAGGTTTTCCACCCTTAGAATGGCATCTGTTTTATGGTGAGGTAAGGCTGCCATTATGGTTTCATCATTACCCAATAATAATACCGCAGCCAACGTATAGCCCTCTTTGCCTGTTATCGGGTCTTTTTGGTATAAACTCGCGGAGTGGAGGATCTCCTCATCACTCATCTCCAGCCAAGCGTGTTCCGGATTTTCGCTTTTTGCCAATGCACGGATACGGGCAAAAAGTGCTGGCTTAAAATCGGAGAGGTCAACGTATGGGAAAACCTTGTTTTCAGAATAGGTGTTTTGTTTTCGCAGATAGAGTTGTGTTACCTGTTCCTGCTGATTGGTAATATCGAAGTCCCCATCTTCGTTGCGGTCAAATATTTTTCCTTTGGTGCTGTGGACCTGTGAGTTTTCGGGTACATACACGTAAATAACCTTCTTGCCTTCAAAATCTACTACTTGGGGGGATAAATAAAAGGTAGGATTTAGCTTTCGCGGGTTGTTGGCATTGGTAACAATGTTGTTGATAATATCCTGAACACGTCCTTCATCAACTCCCTGAACTGTTCCATCATCTTTAACCCCTAAGATCAAATGGCCACCCTGCCTGTTCAAAAAGGCACAAATAGATTCAAAGGCATTTTGGCTAAGTTCGAATTGCGAAGTTTTAAACTCAACATCAATGCCTTCGCCTTGTTGGATTATATCTTTTAGATTTTCAAGGGCTAGCGTCTATCTCCCTAGCTACTGATCAACAAAGCTCAAAAGATTGAAATTACTCATGTGTACATCGAAGTACTCTCAGCTAAACAGGTGCAAGGGTACTTCTTTGCAAATCTCTATTTGACACGAGGGGCGGAGCAGTTCAGTGCAACAGTAGAAAAAATTAGTAGGAGCGCCCTGCGCCCACCTGATTTTGGGTTCTAATTGTTAGCTGCAGTTTGATCTACTTAAGCCTGATTTCTTTAGTGGCATTGTCAAAATTAAGTCTATGTTTTCCCTTCTGATTTGATGTGTCTATCGAATCACCAAATGAGACAACGCGTTCATCGATATTTTCTCCTTTATTGCTAAGAATATAGAGGGTTGGTCTACTGAATGAAACGTTATTTTTAGTTATTGAAATCGACACTTCGTCCAGCTTAATTTCGGAATTCCACTGTGGAGTTATTCTTGGCGGGAAATAAATTTCTCCATTGTGGTAAGCAAAGTCAAGTTGCTTCACGCGAAAACGATTCATTCCTGAAATAAAGTTGACGTCTAAGGAATATTTGTGCTTTCCGGATTCACCAACACCCTTAACCTCTCCAATTTTTCTCCAACGTCCCCAAAGATATTGCTCAACTATATATGGCAAGCTTCCGCTCTCTAATCGAGTTGACCAGTGCAGTAACTGGTTGTTATCGACATAAATTGTATCACAAACATATGTGCTATGAATTCGACTGGAATCTTGAGTTTGACCAATAAGATTTACTGAAAGCACGACTATAATTATTAGCAGTAGATGTCTCATGTTAATTGATGCCAACGTTGGGGTTTTGGCAATGCCCCCCCCAATATCCATTATATAACGCCTTTTCAAAGGTATGTAATCCAGTAGATTAACAATATCATTATACCTGTTTACCGCAATAGGGGTCTAAATTTCGGTAGTCTTACTGCGGCTATTTCCCAGCAAAGTTTGAATTTATCTAAGATCCGTACCATGCTCGAGCCAATGGGTGGCAAAGCTAAAACGCCTGTCACATGGTGGGACGAACTACTATCACCGTCAAGCGACTAAAACAGCGAGGTTACCTGTCTTTCTTAATTATTTCTTTTATTGTTGGTTCCCACACAATCCCGTGTCTGCCACCTATCTGTATATAAATACGGTCATATTCCGACAGCTGGTCCTCAATTATTCTCAGCATATACATATCCCTGAAATGGGCGCTTTCCTGGTTTATCTGATTCAATTTTGTCTTGTTGAATTTGATCTCAACGGTTTCATAATCGAATGTATTTAGGTCAAAAGGGATACCGTAAAAGCCCTCATAGATTTTGTAGAAGTAGTTAACATGCTTTTCATCGTCTGTTATTGGATAACCTTCTTGTTGAAGGTCCCTGACAAGTTGTCCGTAGAATTTTCCGAATTCAACGCTCCTGCCGCTAACTAAAAGCAGTGTTATTTGAGACCCCACAGTTGCTAAAAACACTTCAGGTTCCGAATGCCTCTGGAGTACATCTTGATATTTGTCTTTAGCAGGAGGTTCTAAATTCATATCGAGAATTCTTGTCTCATTGCATAGATAACGAACCAAACCCATTTCAAAATAATATTCAATTGATTTTTCTTTTGTATTCTCAAAACTGATTCCATCACCCTCGTATAGCACTAAGTCGGGTTTAAAATGGGTAATGGTAGATTCTATATCTGCAATTATGCTGTCTCTTGGGTCGGAGGTATGATAACTCCCATAAACAAATATGGATTTGCTGTCATTGGAGTATTCGTATGTATATGGCAACCGAATGTCAAGTTTTTCCAATTCTGAATAATCAAGCACTTTGTAATTGGTGCTTGTAGTTTCATTCAGGTCATTTTTATCGGAAGTCTCATTCGTTGTCGACGAACAGGCTATCACGAAAATAATTAGCGGTATCGTCAAAAGTCGTTTCATCAATTATAAGGCTGACAAACCAAGGGTTTTGGCAATGCCAAAAGATCCATTATATGATTGCATTTTCAAAGGTATGCAATCCAAAAGATTAACAATTTCTCTGTACTGGGTTAAGGAAATAGGTGTGTAGATCTCTGTAGTTATTCGACTCCTATGTCCCAGCAAAGTTTTAACCTAGTCAAGTTTACCATCGAGCCAGTGGATTATATTCAACAGCAGTTGATAATTTTCTGGGGCATTCTGGTTATTCATGCCCATAGCAGTTTTTTCTGGTTCTTGTATTTGCGCAGTAAACATTGCGGCCTCTCCGAAGACTACTATTCTTCCCTTTCCATATCTTTTATAGGCACCTTGAGAATATCCTTTGGCATTTATGATTCTGGTTTTGTCATCATAAACAAAAGCTGTGTCAGGGAGCATATTCACATAATTTTCGTTGAAAATTAAAATTGGAGTAGCATCTTCAGGTAATTTGATTCCTTGTCCCGTGAAAGAAGCTACCTGCTCAACGGTTTCAGTTGAATCTCTCCCAAGAGTAACAATACTTTTATTGAGCGTTCCTTCTTTTAGACTAAAAATGGCCGGCCCTTTGGAAATTGTATCCAATACAAATCCGTTGGAAAATTCAAACCCGAATTGCAGCGCCAGGTCTTTTGCTGCTCCGGGCCATGGCATATGATCTGCAATTAAAAATAGGCTGCCACCATGAAAGACCCAGTCTCTCACTTGTTTAATTTCTCTTTTTGTGAAGGCGGAATAGATGGGTACGTACCAAGCAGTTCTATTTTTCTCATTTAATGCATTTGCGATTACTAGGATCTTCCCACTTTTTAATCTCTTTTTATCAAATTTTCCTCTAGACGCTTTTACCACGTATCCATCTCTTTCAAGAAGATTTGAAAAAGTTTTATACCTACCATTCTTTCTGTGGAAATTATAATGTCCCTCATCTATTAATATTGAAGAACCTTTTCCTTCATCATATGCAGGGTTTTGAATTGTTGGATGGTAAGAAGTGTCGGCATATTGCTGAGAAAACACATCGGTTGTTAAAATCAAGAAAGTGAGAACCGTAAATATCTTCATCGTACCTGCCTCGTATTTTGCACAACGTGGGGCTAAAACATCATCAATATTTGTTTGTCTGCCCAGGAGATTGCGCTGTCGCATAATTTTGAAGAGTTGGTTAGGAATTCTTTTCTTACATGAAATTCTTGATCTTCCATTTTTCGTTTAATCACACATAGCGTCTTTGCGCCAAGCCATCTTAAAGTTGCTGATCACAAACTGAAAGCAGGCTACCTGGTAAACGCGTGCTCTCCGACATGGTATCAAAACCAATGTCATGCCTGGTTGCCAGGTCGTCACTCGACATAGGTTACGTCCTTCTTAGTACTAACTTTATTCATCCGTTCTCTCAAACTTCAAATTTATAATCCATGCATTGGACACTACAAAGTCTTTATTATCCGTACCGTTGAATTTTATTATTCCAAAATAATCGGCATAAAATTCATCCTTTTTAAGTGGTTTAAAAGAGGAGATTAGTTCATTGTTTACGTACAACGCTAAACTATTTTCTCTCTTTCTTAATTCATATTTCATCGCCAAATCTGAACACCAATAGGCTCCAACATAGGTTACTAACTCCAATTCATCTATGGGTTCATAGTATGTGAATTTCGATGATAGTTCACCGTTAACAATTAATTCTACCGATTTATCCTCATTGATGTTTAACACAACTTTTGGTTGGTCTTTCATCTGGAATTGTGACGCTGAAATAGGTATTAGTGGTGTTTCATAGTCACTGCTTTTATAATTTAAAACACCTTTTTCTAAAACAAGTTCTGCTGAATAAAAATATTTGTGGTTGAAGTAGGATCCACAAAACGTTTTAAGCTTGTGATCATGCATTTCAAAAGTTGTAGCGTTTTGATCTTTGATTTCAGTTTTCTCAAAGACATTCTTTAAGTAGATATCGGCAATTTGGTAACACAATCCACTTGGATTTGCATCTGAACGATTTGCCAAAATAATGACCGTAAATTCATGATCAGGAAATCTAACTATTTCTGCTCGGTAGCCCATTAACCCACCAGCGTGGTGGACTGTCTTTAATCCTTTGTAAGACCCATTGAACAGGGCAAATGCATAACCGCTGCTTTCACCGTTGTTTAATAATCCCTCTTCGTGCATTTTGTCAATTATTAATTGACTTCCTTTTCCAAGTTTGTTTTGATAGAAATTTTGGTCCCATAAAAACAGGTCCGAAATGTTTGAGTAAATGCCACCTGATCCAACCAAATCGAATCTAGAAATGACATTTAAATATTGATCTTTTTCCGCTGTTTTTTCATAACTATCAGCTTTGTTTTTAACGATTTCATTCAGGTTATCATGAAAGTTAGTGTTGGACATATTCAACGGCTCAAATATGTTTGAATGAGCATATTCTTTTAAGGTCCTTCCTGACACTTTTTCAATTATCAGAGCAAGTAGAAAATAGCATGAATTACTGTATAAAAACKTTTCTCCAGGCCTAAAGTTCAACTCCTTTTGTTGTTTAATCAATCGATAAACTTCCTCTTTAGAATTGTAATCAAGATATGATTTRCCCTGAARYTGTTGTARYTCAAAAAAATCTCTTACCCCACTKGTATGATGAATGAGGTTGCGAATTGAAATTGCTGCRCTGTAATCAGGAAARTCTGGAAGGTGTTTCTGAACTTTATCATCTAGGGATAATTTACCSKCTTCTTCCAATAAGAGAATRCAAAAAGAAACAAATTGTTTAGAAACTGAACCTATRTAAAATGTAGAAGAGGAGCTTATCTCCACATCGTTTTCTAAATCTGCCATTCCATACCCATGAGAATAAATGAGCTTGCCATTTTTTATTATTCCAATAGCTCCTCCTGGTGAAGTTGAATTATTCCATGCCTTAAATAGTTCATCAACTTTTTTGAGATCAACATCTTTTGTCTGTGCAAAAACATACAAGCTTGAGCTGAAACAAAAAAGATAAGCGATTAGGGATATTTTTAGGGTTAATTTCAAATTTGGCTAATTAGCATTTGCCGGACACATGTCTAAAAGTCCCTGTGTATCTGTAGTGTGCTACAAACTCAATTTCTCGCTCGGAGCAGCTGCATTCGGGTTGAATTACCCATAATCCCCAGTAATTTTCATAAGTTTCGAAGTATCGCTCAAACGCTTTAAGGTTATTCTTCTGAATGCCGTTCAGGTCCTTATTAATGGAGTTAACTTTCATTTAGAAGTAGGAGGAGGGGTAATACTATTATGATAGCGCTTATTTATGGTGTTTCTGCGATGTGTATTGAGCTTTGAAAGCTCAAGAACCTCTATACTGTATGTGTCACTGGTTTGAATGTAAGCGACTTTGGGGATTTGTATTGCACCAAGTTTGTGTTTTTCTAAATCTGCGGTAAAGCCGAAGTAGAGATTGCTGGAGCCTAAATCCCTGGCTCGCGAAACTACCTGAAACAATATTTGCTTGTATATTTTGTGTGAAAAAAGATAATCGTAGTCAAGGCCCAGGAACATTGGACAGTATGAGTCGGGGGATCGAAAACTAAAAATAACGGCTATAGGTCGGGGCTGTTCTTTATCATTATGTTCTGCTTTCAACGAGAGTTGCACAACTTCCCAGTTGGGATGGTCCAGCATATTTAGAAAGACCTTTTTCGGGAGATCGAATGTATTCAGTTCGTAGCTGCGGCGTTTGACATTAAGGTAAAGTTTGTAGAGGTGATCAATGTTGGGTAAAGCACTTGATGTTGAGAAGTCTATATCGAAGTATTCTTGGTAAGCTTGAATATCTTTCCTGAAATGTCGGCGTGACTTAGAAGTTAACAACTTTAAATAATCATCAATGGTAGTCCAGCTAAGGGTGTTTTGATTTATAATATTGGCATGTGGTAAATCGGTTTTAACAAAACCTTCAGCAAGAAATAGGTCACGCAGTTCCAAATCTTGCTGACTAAAGTCGCGTAAATTGATAATTGAAGCGGAGCAATCTTCTTGAAGTTGCGAAACTTCATTGAGCAAGAGCTGTAGGGCATCTCGCCAGTTAATGTTGTTTCGATCTAAATATAAATGCTGACCTTCGGTCATTGGAGAGCCCATCATTAGTACTGTGGAGCACATATGGTATGGCTCTTCAGCCCTTAGGCTTTCGATGTTCTGAGAAACAGCGGGAGGTGAAAAGATATCATCCTTACATAGTGTGACCGTGAAAAACGTCGCCAGGATGGGGAAACCTTTCTCATCTACAACAACGAAATAGTAAAAATTCCAGTTGTTCTCTGGTTCGGGGTTGTCTCTAAAAGTGGCTTCCAGGAATTTTAAACCTTCCGAGTTAAACGAGCCATTGGAACCCAATAAGCTATCCCATAATTTATTATCAATTGAGGATATGGAAGAATAGGTATGAACGATGAGATTTGAGTGCGTAATGGGAGTGGGTGGAGCTGCCGGAGTCGGTGGCTGTTCAGACATATAGTGTTTGAAGGATTTGGTTATTTCAGATAGATTCGTGTTTTCTTCTTTCAATACTAAAGGTAAATGATGCTTCATTGCATTGACCATGCTTTCAATGTCCGTTAAGCTTTGGTGTATATTAATGCAGCCACGGAGTCCAGAGCATTTCATTGAAACAGCAGGAAATAGGCCAATGCTTAGATAGTATCCCTCCTTCATCATCCGAGCAATCATATTATAGGCTGTTTTGGGCTTACCCAATCCAATGTAAAAGATAGGTGAGGAACTGGATGAGACAACGGGGAGGTTAGTCTGAGATAAGAGCTGATAACAGTGTTCAATTCGAACTTCTAATTTGCGTTGAAGTACATTGATTTCTTCAGAGAGGTGGATTTTAGCGGAACCGATATTTACTCCCAGCATTGGTGGTTGAATGGGTGTAGAGAAAATAAGCGTGCCACCACAGGTTCTTACTCGGCGGTATTGTTCATGATCGGGAAAAACCATAGCACCGCCAGATCCGGCAAAAGCTTTGTTGAGAGAGGTTACTAAGATCATCCTGGGGTGTAGCTCGATTTGGCTCAACGCATAACCAGAGCCGTGTTTACCGCTCCAACTCATACCATGAGCGTCATCTACATATATGTGCAGCTGTGGGTATACATTCAGTAGCGTGTAAATTTCTTTAAGTGGTGCAAAATTTCCATACATAGAATAGACCCCATCAAGCATGTACCAGATTTTTCTGTGTTTTTGTCGCAATCTTTTGATTTTGTCCTCAAGCTGATCAAGACGGTTGTGTCGAAGAAGTTCGACGGGCACGTTCCGGGCCTGGACCATTTTAACGGTAGTCTGAATGCTGGCGTGAACATGTTGATCCATAATAATGGCATCTTCATCGCGAACCAGGACAGGTATCGCTGCCTGGTGAGCAAGCGTAGTGGAAGGAGCAATTAAGGTACGCGCATTGAAGATCCTATCAAATAGTTGTTCTAGTTCTTCATAGAGGTTGATTGATACATAGGCACGTGAAGCTCCAAACTGTGTTCCGTACTTTCTGGTAGCTTGAATCGCGGCGTTTTTGAGGGTTGGGTTTACTTCGAGTCCCAGATAACTGTAAGAGGCAAAGTTGACTAGCGTATTATTATCGACTTTGATTATTCTACCATCGGCTACGGTATCTTGTGCAGAGAGGTGCAAGACTTTTTTATCCACTCCTGCGCTAATAATATCATATACAGTATCAATTATTTGATTGTGTTTCGTCATGTTATTCTCAAAGAAAAGAAATCTAGGTGAGATAACGGAGGGGAAAAGCTAAGAAGTGTCAGTTATTAGGTAGAAAGCGTACATTGGCGGCTTTAATTAGTAAGGTGGAGATACATAGTAAGTACTTATTGGTTGATAATGAGGTTATCAGCGTGTGGAAAAAGGATAGGATTGTGTTCTGTGAGTATAAACCGAACCTCTATATTGATATGGAGGTAGCAAAATTAACTGTTGAGTCGCGTGAGGTGGGAACCAATGGTATGGATCTGCCGGTATTTGTGGATGTGAGAAACTTAAGAAGAGTTGAAGAAGATGCACGAAGTTACCTTGCCTCAGAGGAGGCTGGAGAAAATATAAAAGCGTTGGCAATAATAAAGGAGGGGTTTATCGTAAACCTGTTTGCTAATTGGTACTTAAAGGTAGATGAGCCCCCGTTTCCAACAAGATTGTTCACCAGTTCTCAGATGGAAATGGCTGTAAGGTGGCTAGAGCTGTTTAAATACGAGAAGGAGAATTAGGGATCATAACTTCTAATTCTTCTACAATCATCTTCAATAATTCTTTCCATTGTTGGCCTGACAACTGATCATTACCATTAAGCGCTTTTCGAAAAATATGACACATATCCTCAATTTTATTGTATCCATAGTTGCGGGTGAATGAGCTACGGGGCATGGTAAAAATAAAGCCTACAGATCTGTTTTCTTTATTTTTAAGGGCAGAAACAGATGTGTTGACCAGAATAGTGGGCTTTACTTTATGTTTTAGACGAAATACAATGTTTTGGATAGGTATCTTATGATTATGCTGTACCTCTTTTCTATCATTGTCTAATAGGGTATCTAACAAGAGACGACCATCAGTAGAAGTTATTATTGTGTGAAGATCTTTTTTAATTAAGTCTATGTGATCATATCCTAAAAATTCTTTTAGTTGGTTGTTGATATGTACAATTTTTCCTTTTGTGTCTGTTACAATAACAAGATCGGTTGAGGAGTGGGTAATGTCGTGATAGAATTGAATCTCTTTTATTTTTTTATCCAGTGTTTTGCGCAATAGGTTGAGACTTATACTGAAATAATCTAAGTGGTTGTGGTTACCGCTATCCATAGCCTTGTGGCTGAAATCTAGCCGGCCCATAGAGGTGATTACATCGGTCAAGTGTTCCAGGCGATCCCTAGATGTAACTGAAACCTCTTTGTGGTTGTAGATGTTTACTGAGAGTTGATTAATTCCATTAACCAATTGGTCGTACTGGCGATCATTAACATATGATAAATCGGGATCGAGTTTTACTTTAGTGGTGAGGTCAAAAAGGAGATCTTCTATCGTGTTTACTTCTTTTTGGGCGGCCGTGTCAGTGTTTTCCATCGTTTGTTTAATTGGTTGATTACCTTGTCGTTATCATTATTCGGGGTAAGGTACATATTTAATTACTAAAATATGGTTATTGAACCCCACCTCCATAAGCTTTTTGCGCACCTTAAGCGCTTCCTTACCAGCAATATAGGCGCCATAAGTATAAAGGACAGTTGCATTTTCCAGTATTTGAGTTTCGTAATCGCCAGGTAGTTTGATCTGCTCTATTTCTTCAGGATCTATTTTATACTCCGATTTATCAGAGTAAAGTCGGAGCCGATATAAATTTCTGGCCGTAAGCCCCGCGCGGGTGATCTCCAACCGCTTGCGATGAGTTACCGGCATGAATTCTTCCAGAGAATCAATATGGACGAGGTACTGGAAAAAATGATTGAGTTTCACAGCTGTCCAAAACGCTTTTCGAATCACACAGATGTACACCGAAGTACCGGTAGGGTATATAGGTACATGGGTGCATGGGTTTCTTTACTGATCTATATCTGACAGAAGGGGGTGGATCGGTTCAATGCAACAAGTAGAAAAAATCAGTGGGGGCGCCCTGCGCCTACCTGATTTTGGGTTCTAATTGTTACCACCGGTTACGTGCTATTTTTTCTTTTTCCGCTTTATCGTGAAGGAGGACATAAACTTATCGTAATGCAGATAGTATTTATTTGCATCGTATGTTGAGACATCCACACTAATACCTACCCCTTTAGTAACTTTAGTACCAAGTTCATCATATATTTCAAACGCGGTTGTATCTGAAAAATTCACTGTTTCTAATTTGTTGTCCCGAGCAAATTCTACTTTTCCCACTGTAGAAACTGTTTTGGATGTAAAGGAGTACCTTGGTCTTCCATCCTTCTGTACATATTTCACCCTGAGTTTATTTTCTCCACTGTGTAGCGCAGCTTGATATTGATAGTCTACAGGCTTTAGTGACTTTGCACCTGTAACTTCTCCCAATTTCACCCACTTATTCCATTTGAATTGCTCAATATCAAATACCCATTCTTTTAATGTACTTGTTGCAGTCCATGTATACATGCCAGTGGAATCAAGGTTCATTTTTGCAAAATCAATTGGAGTTTTAGTGCCATGTTCAGTCAATATCACATTCGGCTTACAGTTTTCCTTATGGTAGAAGACAATCTTGACATCTTCGGCAAGCTCAAGGTTAAAGGAGTCTAACTTTAACTCAAATGCATAATTCTCAAATGAACGTTCACATAAAATACCATTCACTTTAACACTGTCGATACAATACTGGGAAGCGTCGGTGCGGTAGATTAAAATTGGGTTCCTGATGAAAAGATTCTTACCCTGRTACCTTCCTTCTATTTCCAGAGCAGATTGGCAATAGTGGCAAAATTGAGAAGAAGTAAAAAGCCGAAAAGAAATGTACACCGGAACATCTTCATAGTTTCACCTGTGGTTACACGTCACTACCTTCAAGAGGTTCATTCAATTGGTGCTAACACAAAGGATTCTATCCTTTATAACCCTAATGTAGCTATAATCTGTCAGTTAGTGTCAGGCAAAAATGGATAAAATCCTTCATCCTTGACCTTATTGGCATTGCCAATAATCTGTTTCACCTCTTCTTTGCTGATCACCTTTGGCAGCGTCAACTCTTTTCGGGGGCGTTCAATAGCATAAAACGATGGGGCATTTCCAATACCACTTCACAGTAAAATTGAATGCTCTTAACAGCCTGGTTTGGGTAGGAATTTGATTTACCCGATTGTACCAGGTGCTGAATGTATTTCTTAGAGCCGTGACTCTTTCGTAAGTTTACCGAGGCCAGAAGGAACTTATTATAGAGCAATGCTGAAGAACGAACTATTAGACAAGAAGATAGCCGAAGCCAATCTTGGCGGTGGCAAGGATAAGATTGAATCTCAACATAAAAAAGGCAAACTTACCGCCAGAGAGCGCGTACATTTTTTACTTGACGAAGGCACCTTTGAAGAGATCGGTGCCCTGGTAACACATAGATCGAATGACTTCGGCCTGGATAAACAAGTATTTCTGGGCGATGGTGTTGTAACCGGTTATGGAAATATCAATGGCCGATTGGTGTATGTATACGCCCAGGACTTTACTGTTTTTGGAGGCTCTCTTGCGGAAGCACACGCGCAGAAGATTACAAGGCTCATGGATCTGGCGATGCAAAATGGTGCACCGGTGATAGGTTTGAACGATTCGGGAGGCGCTAGAATTCAAGAAGGTGTTGTATCGCTTGGTGGATACGCCGACATCTTTTACCGAAACACGATGGCCTCAGGGGTCATTCCGCAACTATCGGCAATTATGGGCCCTTGTGCCGGCGGTGCCGTTTATTCACCTGCGATCACTGATTTCATTTTAATGGTGGAGAACACCTCATACATGTTCGTTACTGGTCCTAATGTGGTCAAAACAGTGACCCATGAGAAGGTTTCGGCAGAGGATCTTGGAGGTGCGGTGGCCCATGCCACTAAATCAGGCGTAACGGACTTTGCCACGGCCAATGAGATGGAATGCATCGATAGTATCAAGAAGCTATTGTCATACATCCCCCAGAACTGTGAAGAAGAATCTCCAGTCATCGACTATGATGGTGGCGATGAAACCAGGGAGGCACTGGCTACCATTATTCCTAACAACCCCAACCAACCGTACGACATCCGGGAGGTCATAGAAGAAGTTGTTGATGCAGACTCCTTCTTTGAGGTAAAAAAGGACTGGGCGGAGAATATCGTTATTGGCTTCTCTAGGCTGGCTGGAAAAAGTATTGGAGTGGTCGCAAATCAACCTGCTAACATGGCTGGCGTTTTAGATATCAATTCCGCTAAAAAAGCTGCTCGATTTGTGAGGTTCTGTGATGCATTTAATATTCCCCTCCTGGTGTTTGAAGATGTTCCAGGGTTTTTACCAGGAACAGAGCAAGAATGGAACGCAATTATTTCAAATGGGGCCAAACTGCTGTATGCGTTCTGCGAAGCGACGGTACCCCGGGTTACCGTAATTACAAGAAAAGCATATGGTGGTGCATATGACGTAATGAATTCAAAACACATTGGTGCCGACATGAATTTTGCCTGGCCCACCGCCGAAATTGCTGTAATGGGAGCAAAGGGTGCTGCTGAAATCATTTTCAAGAAAGAAATTCAAGGTGCGAAGGATCCGGTTAAGAAATTGACGGAAAAGGAAGAAGAGTACAAGAACAAATTTGCCAATCCCTATCTTGCTGCGTCCAGGGGGTATATCGATGAAGTGATTAAACCCGAAGATACCAGGCGAAAACTCATTTCAGCGTTTAACATGCTAAAAAACAAAGTGGCCAAGCTGCCCAGAAAAAAGCATGGGAATATTCCGCTGTAGCAGTCTACCAATAACCCTTATAAAAATCCACAAATGAGACTCCTGAAACTGATGGCCGCCGCAGCTTTCTGCATAACCGTTGGACTGGCTTTAAAGCCAGTGCCCCAAATAATCACAATAGGCACTATCGCGCCGAAATCCGATTGGAAGATGGAGGATATCTCGGGAGCAGCATACGCTCTTACTGATCTCAAACAGGAAAATGGCTTATTGGTGGTTTTTTCCTGCAACACCTGCCCATTTGTACTGGCCTGGGAAGACAGATATGATAACATTGCAAAACAGTGTGAAAAGCAAAAGATAGGTATGCTTGCAATCAATTCTAATGAGGCAAAAAGAACTTCGGAGAGCACGGATGATTCAATGGAAGCCATGAAAGCACATGCCAAAGAAAAGGGCTATACATTTAAGTATGTTCTCGATAAGGATTCAGAGCTTGCAGTTGCCTTTGGTGCGACTAAAACGCCTCAGATATTCCTCTTTGGCAAGGATCTAACGCTGCAATACACCGGAGCCATTGACGACAATCTAAAAGATGCAAGTAAAGTGGAGAACGACTATCTCCTGGAAGCCATTTCAAATCTGGCGAAAGGCAAAAAGATAGATCCAAATACAACCACCGCGCTAGGCTGTAGTATTAAGAGAGTAGCTGTTGAATAATTGAGCATGTACTGTGATTGTATTATTTAAACGCTGGCAAATATTGACATGGTAAAACAGTTAGCAATTTGTGCATTGCTTCTTGTGATCACCATGAGTTGTCATCAAGAAACATTTAATCAAATTGACCCTTGAGGCTTTCAAAAGTTTATTGATAATATACCGGAACAAACCAAGCCTTCTAGATTACCTTACCTGTACTATTATGCTTTTCAACGACTAACACCTCCTGGAATGATGAAGGTTTCTACAATTAGCTGGAAAGAGGATGACGTGACCTTTGTTTCGTCAACCTTCAATGAGGAGGATGATTCGGTTGGAGAGATGAAAATTTCCATCGGATATACGGAGTCCGTACAAGGTTTGCTAGTGGCTGAAATTCGGGAATCCTGGAGTTGCAACAAGGGACGGGGGCATTCAACTTTTGGAAATAAAAAATGTACTTAAAATCATGAGAGTATTGATACTAGGATCTGGCGGACGTGAACATGTACTGGCTTGGAAAATAAGCCAAAGTCCGCTGCTCAGCGAGTTGTTTATTGCTCCTGGGAATGGCGGGACAGCGCAGGTAGCCACCAATGTAAATCTCAACATTTCAGATTTTGCTGCAATTGGTGAATGGGCAGTTGCCAACGCAATTGAGATGGTGATCGTTGGGCCGGAGAATCCATTGGTCGACGGCATCCACGATTACTTTTTAAACAATGAGGCGCTGAAGGGCATTACTGTAATCGGGCCACAACAAGAGGGCGCCAGATTAGAAGGGAGCAAAGAGTTCTCAAAGAAGTTCATGATGCGACACAGCATTCCCACTGCCAACTATCAATCATTTTCGATTGACAATCTTGCCGAGGGAGCCGCCTTTTTAAAAACCCTACAACCACCTTACGTGCTCAAAGCTGATGGTTTGGCTGCAGGCAAAGGGGTGGTAATATTAGATGATTTGGAAGCTGCGGTAACAGAATTACATGCTATGATCCAGGACTCTAAATTTGGCCAGGCGAGTACAACGGTTGTGATTGAGGAATTTTTAGAGGGCCTTGAACTCTCCGTATTTGCACTTTCTGATGGAAATTCATTCATCACGCTGCCCACAGCAAAAGACTATAAGCGCATTGGAGAAGGGGATACCGGTTTGAATACGGGAGGCATGGGGGCCGTTTCACCAGTGCCGTTTGCTGATGAAGCCTTCATGAACAAAGTTCAGGAGCAGATTATTAAACCAACTTTTGACGGTTTAAAGGAAGATGGAATCCCTTTTCAAGGCGTCATATTCTTTGGACTGATAAACGTCGGGGGCAATCCGAAGGTCATTGAATACAATGTTCGGTTCGGTGATCCAGAGGCTGAAGCCGTGATACCCCGAATTAATTCTGACCTCCTGGAAATCTTTAAAGCAATGGGAAATCAAACTTTAAGCGAGATTGAAGTTGAGATTGATGCCGCCTGCACTGCAACGATTATTATGGTTGCAGGTGGGTATCCAGAAAGTTATGAAAAAGGAAAGACGATTTCCGGCAATTTGGAGGCTCCTGAAAGTCTGACCTTTCATGCAGGCACAAAAGCAGTGGATGGTGAGCTGGTTACCAATGGGGGACGCGTATTGGCGGTTACCTCATTTGGCAAGAGCATGGATGAAGCGCTGGAAAAATCGTATAAAACTGTAGGTGGTATCGTCTTTGAAGACGCTAATTTCAGGGGAGATATTGGATTTGATTTGCAATCCTTTACAGCCAGCGCTACTTAATAAAAGGCGGTTGGCAATATTCCTATTCAGTACCTTCTCGCTTGGCCTGGATAAGCATGTTTGTGCAGGCAACCAAGATCAAAAATCCAGCAATAATAATCAGTGCGTTAGGCACATTACCAAGCTTGGGAAGCACCTCGATCATCGGGTCAACCGATTCGCCAATTGCATAAAAAACATCCGTCATCTCTTGTCAAATATTGGTAGAGAACAAATGTAAGTATTTTTGCTTTCCAAAATTGACAAAGAGACCAGACTATTTAATACGTAGATAAAACGCAAAGTTTAACCTGCTACACTTATCACAGCGTGAATTCCAAAAATTATCAGATTAGAGACTTGCCTACCGAATAGCAGGTTCGTAATTTCGTACCTACTTGCAGTGAGCATGGTCAACCCATTTTCAATTTGCAAGATTTGAATAAATCAAGACTTATTCTGAATTCAGGTTAATCACACAATGATTCTTCAATGATTCTTCAATTATTCAAAAATCAACGACCGACTACTTTAGGGCTTCTTGTCCTGATTTCTTTTGCGCTTTGGTCATTTTCGTTTGCCCACACTGATGTTCTATCCAGCGCTGATGGTTCCTCGCTGTTCGATTGGTTGCTTCATTTAATTGAAGGTATTCCGCTCATTAAAGCCCTTGCCGCGGTTGCCCTACTGATCGTACAGGCGATCATGATCAACAATATCATAATTGAAAATCAGCTGATTTCGACACGGACGTATATCCCTTCCCTGATCTATATTGTCTTGATGAGCAGCACTCCCGAGCTACTTACTTTTTATCCGGGCCTGATTGGAAACTTCTTCTTCATTTTGATGCTCAATCGACTCTTTCGAACATATAGAGACGAGTCTAGCAATGCGAAAATATTTGATGCTGGGCTATACCTGGGGCTCGCATCTACGGTACATTTTAGTTTTATTTTAATGTTGGCATTTGGATGGCTAACGCTGGCCATATTGAGGTCTTTTTCCTGGAGAGATTCCATTGTTTTAATGTTAGGAACCTTGGTGCCTTATTGTTTCATCTTTACCTACTTCTATGCTTTTGACGATATTCTCAATCTAAAAGAACACTTTTCATTCTTTGCCGATACCAGGGTATACCAGGAAGTTAACCTGACGTATAATTATACCCCATTAATGTTCATGTTTACTGGCCTGTTGATCATTGCAGCGAAAACTGTGTTTTTGGAATGGAGGATTGGAGCGATCAAAGTAAAAAAGCTGCTGTCAACCCTAACCATCTTCTCTGCCTTTTCCTTGCTCCTTCCACTGATACTCTCAGGCCTTGATATTTCTTTCTATGCAGCTTTGGCCATTCCACTGAGCATCTACCTTTCCAACTACTTCATCAATACCAATAAGAAAGTTGCTGCCGAAGTCGCATTTTTATTGCTATTAAGCTCGATTGTTTACCTGCACATCGTAACTTTGTGATGCATTTATTGAAAATTCAATCTTTAGAAAGAATCTGGATTCATTAAATCGGCCAATATCGACCATGCAACATCACGGTATCCAATGTTCAGACATTGTTAAAGAAAAGCGTTATTTATTAACCCAGCTAAAGACTCATAACTAGGCACATGACAATCAACAAATTTGGCGTCGTAATCTTCCCGGGATCGAACTGTGATGAAGATATGATTTACGTATTGGAAACGACTTTAGGACAAAAAGTAGAGCGTCTTTGGCACAAGGAACACGACCTTAAAGGTTGCGACTTTATTATCCTACCAGGCGGCTTTTCCTATGGGGACTATTTGAGGTCAGGAGCGATTGCCCGATTTTCTCCGATTATGCAGGAGGTCATTGATCATGCCAATCAAGGTGGTTATGTAATGGGAATTTGTAACGGATTTCAGGTGCTCTGTGAAGCGCACCTATTGCCTGGAACGCTCTTGCACAATGACACTCAAAAGTTCATTTGTGAGAATGTTCATCTAAGGGCCATGACCAATGAGTCGGTAGTAACCGCTGGAATTAATCTAGAGAAAGCGCTAAAGATCCCCATTGCACATGGAGAAGGACGATTTCATGCAGATAGCAATACTTTGGATGCTATCGTAAACAACGATCAGGTTTTGTTTAAATATTGTGGTGGCGACGGTGAAGTAGCTGGATCATACAATCCAAATGGCTCGCTAGAGAATATCGCGGGTATCTGCAATGCCGGTAGAAATGTATTTGGCATGATGCCCCATCCTGAGCGTGCTGCTGATCCAGAGCTCGGTAATACGGATGGCTTACAGCTCTTTGAATCCATTCTGAATCTTGCTTCAGTCTCTAAGGGATCCTAAGACCAATTACCAGAATGTCATCTACCTGATCCTGCTCTCCTCTCCAGGAGATTAAGCGTTCGTCAAGGTACTCTTCCTGGGCCTTCATAGTCTTGTTCTGCATATCAATCAGCATTTTCTTGAATCGTTTATTCATAAATTTCTTACCATTTCTGCCACCGAATTGATCGACAAAACCATCTGAGAATATATATAGGGTATCATCTTTTTGCAAATCCATCTCATGATTGGTATAGCTGGATTCCTTCTCAACCTGGTAGGTACCGATCGCCAATCGGTCGGCCTTGGTTTCCAATATTTCACCGTTCCTAAGTACATAAAGCGGATTGTAGGCTGCAGCAAATTGTAAATGATGCGTTTTAACATCAATCGAACAGAAGGCCAGATCCATTGCGTCCTGAACCTCATGATCATTGGATGTTTGTCTGAGCGTCTCATACACCCCTTTACTGAGTTTTGCTAAAATTTCAGAAGGCTTGTGGATCTTCTGTTTACCAATCACATCGGTGAGGATATTGTTACCAATGATACTCATAAATGCACCAGGTACCCCGTGGCCCGTACAATCGACCGCGGCAAATAACAGGCTGCCGTTGTGCTGTTCCATCCAATAAAAATCCCCACTGACAATATCTTTGGGGCGGAAGAAGACAAAGGACTCAGGATAGTGTCTTTGCATAATTTCTTTTGGCGGCAAAATTGCCGTCTGAATTCTCTTGGCATAACGGATACTTGCTGTAATGTCTTCGTTCTTTTCAGCCAACTGCTCATTGGAAAAGGCAAGCTCAATGGTGCGCGCTTTAACTTTTGACTCCAACACCTTCTTCTCTCGCTTCAAGGTTGCTGTTCTTATCCGATCCACGAGCAGAAATAAAAGAACTGCCAAAACCACCGAAACCGCATAAAACCATGGGGTTTTCCAAAATGGAGGGATGATCCTAAAAGAATACGAAGTAGGGTCACTCCAGACATTGGCTTCATTGCGCGCTTTTACCAGAAAGGTAAATTTTCCATGTGGCAAGTTCGAATAGGTAGCCGATGCGCCGCCTGTCGGAGGGGACCATTCTTTCTCAAAGCCCTGGAGCATATAACTATATCTTACGCCAGCGGGATTGGTAAGCGATACGCCGATGTACCCAAAAGTGAAGTGATTCTCATCATATTCATACTCCTGGCTCTTTAGCATTTCCCTTTCATGTAATTTGATTTTTAGGCCCGTGATTTCTGTAAGAGGAGGAAGGTCATTCTTTTTATCCATCAAAGGATTGTAAGAAATGGCGCCCATTATTGTTCCAAACCACAGGCGCCCGTCCTTTGCAGCATAACAGGCATTTGCATTGGTCTCGATCCCTGCAAATCCTTCTGTTTTGCCATAGTGTTTAAATCTCTTGGTATCCTGATCGTATCTGTCGAGGCCGTTACTGGAGCCAATCCATACATTATCTTTGGAATCACAAATGATGAGCGAAGGCGACTCCGAGCTGAGTCCATCTGCTGTTGTTAAGGCAGTGAAACTTGATCCGTCATATTTGAATATGCCCGCTCCGTAAGCGCCGATCCAGATATTTCCAGCTTTATCCTCGGTGATAGCAAGTGCAAACTTGTCAGTAATACCTTCATATCCCTCAAATGATTTGAACGAACTGCCATCATACATGGAAAGTGTACCTCCAAGCACACCAAACCAGATATTGCCCTTTGAATCGACGAACAAACGATAAATATGATGGCCACTCAAACCATCTTCCTGACCGTAATTTTCGAAAGAATCATCTGATACATTTAGCTTGCTTACTCCATAAGAAGTTCCAAACCACATATTTCCGTCATTATCCTTCACCACCGAATTAACAATGTTATTGACCAATCCGTTTTCGGTGGTATAAGAAGTGAACTTCTCATTCTTTCCCATTTTAAGAATGCCGGTATTGGCCGTCGCGAACCACATATTCCCCAAGTCATCTTCTCCAATTGAAACAATGACGTCTTCAATGCCCTCCAATGCCGTTCCGTAGTTCACAATTTCCAGCTGCCCTTCTTCCCATGACAATCTTGAAAGTCCCTCATTGGTTCCCAGCCAAATATTCTTCTGGGTATCTTCAAAAACGCTCCATACTACATTGCTGGGAATACCAAGTGCATCGTCGTAAACCAGAAACTTCTCTCCTGCAAACTGATCCATTCCAACTTCGGTCCCAATCCAAATATTTGCTTCTCGATCCTGGAATATGGCGTTTACTTTATTGTAACTAAGACCCTGTGCCATGCCAAATGACTTAAATTTCCCTTCGGCCAATTGCGCTTCCGAATTTCGATCTCCCCCTTGTGGCGTGAACCTGGTTATGCCGGCATCGCCAGTGCCTATCCAAATAGTACCCTGGTCATCTTCGTAAATGACGCTAATTTGATTGGAAGCCAAACCCTGCTCACTGGTAATATTCACAGAAATTGCATCCTTGATATTGTCGATCGCGCTTATCGCCTGGCCTTCCTTCACTTTGATAATCACAACACCTGCATCCTCTGTTCCAATCCATATTTCATCTTCATGAACACGTACCAACGTGGTAATTGCATTGTTTAAAAGCCCCTTTTCGATGCTCAAATAGCTGAACGCGTCTTCGTCATTAATGGCCATATCATTCTGATAGATTGTAATTCCATCGTCCGTGCCAATCCAAATATTGCCAGCTAAATCTTCACATATTCCCTGTACGCTATTCCCATTCAGCTCCTCATCATCGGTAACTACGTAAACCGTCTCGTTTACCACATCGTATCGATAAATTCCACCGCCATCAGTACCAAACCAATAATTCCCTTTACTGTCTTCAAAAATGATGGTAATGGGATTAAATTGTGAAATAACATCAAAGTCAAGATTGACAAATCCTTTTTGTCCGGCCAGATGCATGGACACACCGCCACCCCAATGTCCAAACCATAGGTTGCTCTTTGAGTCAAGCAAGGATGCAGTAATCCAATCTTCCGCTAAACTATCGCTGGTGGTATAGTTAAAAAATGTCTTCCCATCATACTTAGACAAACCGGACATTGTCCCTACCCAAAGATTGCCTTCCCGGTCCTGTTGAATAGTTTGTACCTGTGCCTGAGGCAGGCCGTCTTCCGTATCAAAGTGGGTGAAGCTAATCGTTTGAGCAAACCCAAGTGAAGGAATGATCAATAATACTAGAATCTTAAGGGTTAGGTGTGTGGACATTTTACTGTAGCAATTGTGTTTGTTTTAAGCTATTCAATGCTTTGTTGTAAGTCGCCTCATCAATCTCGACATTGTTCTTAAAGTAATAATCAAATCCCCAGACGTATTCAACATGCTGAAAAGTATCCTGCCTTACAGGATATTTGATCACTGTATTGGTAACTGTTTTGTACATCGATTCTTCTTTGAATTGGAAGCTTTTGGGCTTGTATTTCTGTACCTTGGCTTCTGCTTTCTCGGGAGTGGCAGGCTTCTTCGTGAGATCCGTTACTTTGATTCTGTTGCGGATGATTACAACAGCACCTTTTAGGTCTTTTTTGTCTTTCTCAGCTACAGCAACACTGGATGGACGCTCGGCCTTTGGCCTTGTCTCCGGTCGCTTTTCAACTTCTTCCGTCGGTGCAGCCTCTTTTGAAACAGCAACCGTTTTTTTCTTGGAATAAGCAATCATCGTCCTCATAGCTGTGCTTCTCAAGGCAACAATCTCCTTGTTCTTGTTTATCTTAACTTCTTCTGCCTTGTTTTCACGGCTCGTTGCCACCTCGTGTTGCTTGACTACGGCATTGGATTTCATCGTTTTCAACGCAGCAGTTTCTAGCGTCTCTTTCCTCTTCAACCTTACTTCTTCCACCTTCTCTGTCAATATTTGATCACGTTGTACCAGCGCATTGGTTATAGACATTTCTGCCTCCCGTTTAGCCATTTCTCTTTCAGATAGCGGCTCAACTACCACCTCTTCTCCCATCTCTACTTCTGCTGCCTCAACAACGGCAACTTCTTCCTCTTCTGCCTCATCTTTCGATTCTTTCAATGCTTCTACAGCAACCTCCTCAACGG
Source organism: Flavobacteriales bacterium (assembly GCA_016764395.1). Lineage (GTDB taxonomy): Bacteria > Bacteroidota > Bacteroidia > NORP154 > NORP154. Next base: position 16,928 of record JAESRW010000009.1, on the reverse strand, counting down.
CTTCTTCCATCACGTCCGCTTCGTTTTCCAGTGCATCGAGTTCCTCTTCCGTGAGGCCGGCCATTACCGTTTCCAGGTCATAAATCTTCCTTTTGGGCCGCTTCTTTAATTTGTCCCTTTCGGTTTTGGGTAAACCCGATTTGGAAACCAGTGACATCGCCTCCTTATACCCCGACATTGCCTGACGGTACTTCTTCTTATCCAACAATTGATCCGCATGGTCCAACACTTCTTCAAGCGCTTTCTCAAAACTGCTCTTCTGATCTTCAACCGCCTCTTCCTCCACTACCACTATCTCCACCAACTTTTGCTTTGATCGGTATTCATCGAGCAGCCGTTTACGTTCTCGCTCTTCGGCATCCAGGATTTCAAAGAGCTGATTTACACGCGCCTTTATAGTGCTGAAGTAGGCCCGGTCATCGGCAAAATCTCCTTTGCTGACACTATAGGCAAACTTGGAAATGGGCTCTTCTAAAATAGCTGACAGGGCCTTTTCACGCTCCACTTCCTGGACCACCCTGAATAATTCTACCTCAGGAAAATAATCCGGGAACAGGATTTTGCGATCATCCGGTGCCTTGGTTGACACCCAGTGCTTAATCGAGATATGGCCTGGTTTAGATATGTGGACAATGTACACATCTCCCTCTGGTGTAATCGTCAACTCGGGAAAGATGTACTTGCCATTCGAGGTTGTCAGCGCCTGGTCAATTTTTGTTCCGTTTTTAAGTAGGATCACTTTTACACCCGTCAATCCCTTCTCATTGAGCACTACCTTTCCCCTGATGGCCATGTAGCCTTCCTGTGCTCTGGAAGTGCTCCAAGTTATGGAGCAGAGCAATGCAAATGTGATGTACAACCCAAGCCTTCGACTCACAATCTAGTTGAATAAAAAGTATAAGTTGATCAATTTCTTCATCGTTCTAGAAGGACTATAAAACGGCCGCTGATTCTGTAGTTTTCAAACAATCTACTGAGGTAGGATCGGGTTCAAATCAAACGGGGTTTCCATCGTAAAAGTAAAGTATTCTTGTGTAATTTAAACAAAATATGTAAATTTGCACAGATTATGTACGCTATTGAGGTTAGAGGGGACACAATCCCCTCTTTTTATTTTAGCGAAGTGAGTAAATGCAATGATTACAGTACGTTATATAAATGATTTGGTAAAGGATGCGATAGAAGGAGACGATCTTTTTATTGTAGATGTATCCGTGGATCTGAATGGCAAGATCAGAGTGGTATTGGATAGCGATAGCACCGTTGCAATTGCAGATTGCATCTCAGTGAATCGTGCAATCGAACAACATCTGGATCGAGATGAGGAAGATTTCTCATTGGAGGTTACATCGGCTGGATTGGGTCAACCGCTCACTATGTTACGACAGTATCACAAGTATATAGGCAAAGCTCTTGAAGTGACCGTTGACAGTGGAACCAAACTTTCTGGTAAGTTAAAAACGGTAAACGAGGAGTTCATTGAGCTGCTGGAAGAGGAGAAAAAGTCTAAAAAGTCTAAAAAGACAAGAAACAAATTGGATACGTTGCAGCTGCATAAACTTGCTATTAACAGTATTAAAAAGGCAACAGCCGTAGTTACGATTTAAAGGATCAATTGAATAAATTTAAAACTATCTCTCATGGGTGAATTGGAAGAACTTAATCTGGTAGACTCGTTTTCTGAGTTCAAAGATTTTAAAAACATCGATAGAGAAACGATGATGAGCATTTTAGAAGATGTTTTTCGTGGTTTGCTTACAAGAAAATACGGAACCGATGAAAATTGTGATGTTATTATAAATATTGACAAGGGTGACCTGGAAGTATGGCGCAATAGAGAAATTGTTGCGGATGAAGATTTGGAAGATCCCAGTCTTGAAATTTCCTATTCTGACGCGATTAAAATCGAACCAGATTTCGAAATTGGAGAAGAAGTTTCGGAAGAAGTTAAGCTAGCGGATTTCGGAAGAAGAGCCATCATGTCGCTCAGACAAAACTTGATTGCCCGAATCATTGATTTGGAGAACGATGGAATTTACTCGAAATACAAGGACCGTGTAGGTACTATTGTGACAGGTGAGGTATACCAAATCTGGAAGAGAGAAACACTCATCATTGATGATGATGGAAACGAGCTTGTTTTGCCCAAAAGCGAACAAATTCCTTCTGACTATTTTAAAAAGGGTGATACCATTAGGGCAATTGTGCTGAAAGTAGAGATGGTTAACAACAATCCTGCTATTGTTTTATCCAGAACGTCTCCTGTCTTTCTAGAAAAATTATTTGAGGTAGAAGTACCAGAGGTATACGATGGCCTTATTTCCATCAAAAAGATTATTAGAGAACCTGGCGAAAGAGCTAAAGTGGCCGTTGAATCGTATGACGATCGAATTGATCCGGTTGGCGCCTGTGTGGGCATGAAAGGCTCGAGGATACATGGAATCGTTCGTGAGTTGGGCAATGAGAATATTGATGTAATTAATTTCACTGCAAATACATCCTTGTTCATTAGCCGCTCATTGAGCCCAGCCAAAATTACGTCAATCAAAATTCACGAAGAAGAGAATCGGGCAGATGTGTTCTTACACCCCGATCAGGTATCACTGGCGATTGGAAAAGGTGGATACAATATCAAGTTGGCCGGAAAGCTAACCGGATATGAAATAGATGTATATCGTGATGTCAATGATGTAGACAGTGAGGATGTTGGCATCGAGGAATTTGCAGACGAAATAGAGGGATGGATCCTGGATGAGCTAAAAGGCATTGGTTGCGATACAGCCAAAAGCGTACTTGAACTAAGTGTTGCGGATCTTGTTAAACGAACAGATTTGGAAGAGGAGACTGTACAAGAAGTTCAGAATATCCTCAAAGCGGAATTTGAGTAGTAGCAGAACGAAAATATAAATTCTATCAAATACTGGTTGGTTAGATATGGCAGAAGTAGTTAAAACGATGAGGTTAAGCAAGATTGCCCGTGAGTTGAACATTGGACTCTCGACCATATTCGATTTCCTTGATGAGAAAGGCTTGGAGATAGAGAAGAGCCCCAACGCAAAGATTTCACCCGAGGTATACGATGTTCTACTGACGGAATTTCAAGCGGAAAAAGCGCTGAAGGCAGAATCCATGTTGCTTGGTTTGGATAAACCTGAGAAGGAAACGATCACCATGAGTGAAACGTCCAACGAAGCACCTGGGAAGAAAGAAGCTGAAGAGGAGGTGGTAATCACCGACGTTCAAGCAACTGAACCTGAGGAGGAAGAAAAAGAGGAAAGGCCCAAAATAGGCGTTAAGGTCATCGGTAAGATTGACGTTGAACCAAAGAAGCCGAAAGCAAAAGAGGAAAAAGAGGAAAAAGAAGTAGTAAAAGAGACAATAGAAGTAAAAGAAGAGAAGGAAGAGACTCCCGATTCTCAAGCTGAAGCTCCTGCTGCTACCCAACCTACAGAAGTTAARAAGGAGGAGAAAAAAGAGCCTCCCAAGGANGAGATTATTGAGACTAGAGTCACCAAGCTTTCCGGTCCAAAGGTGGTAGGATCCATAGAGCTGCCGAAGAAGGTGGMACGCAGTGATAGAAAAAAACTGGTCGCCTCCTCGTCGGATAATGTAAGAGGYAAAAAGAAAAGAAAGAGGCTAAAAACGGAGASTCCTAGCCCKAAGCCARGCGCGAAAAGAGGTGGAAAAGAAGCACCGAGTGAGGAAGATATTCAAAGGCAGATTAAAGAAACRTTATCCAGATTAAGTGATTCYTCAAAATCYAGRTCGGTAAARTACAGAAGGCAAAARAGRGAYGCSGTAAGYGATGCTCGTGAAAAAGARCTGGAGCTGCAAGAAGAGGGACAAAAAACACTCACCGTTACWGAATTTGTATCTGCAAATGARCTAAGCACCATGATGGGCGTTTCTGTCAATGARGTTATCTCRTCATGCATGGAATTGGGTCTTTTCGTTTCMATTAATCAACGATTAGACGCYGAAACCATTTCAATTGTTGCAGARGAATTTGGTTATCAGCTAAGTTTTGTGAGCGCTGACGTATCTGAGGATGTTGAGCAGGTTGAAGATGATGAAAAAGACCTGGTAGAGCGTCCACCAATTGTAACAGTTATGGGCCATGTTGACCATGGTAAAACCTCACTCTTAGACTACGTAAGGGAGGCCAACGTAATTGATACAGAGGCAGGAGGAATCACCCAGCACATTGCAGCATATGAAGTACACCTCAAGAGTGGAAAGCAAGTTACCTTTCTCGACACTCCTGGGCACGAGGCGTTCACCGCGATGCGTGCCAGAGGGGCACAGGTAACTGATGTGGTAATCATCATCATTGCGGCCGATGACAGCATCATGCCGCAGACTATTGAAGCCATCAACCATGCACAAGCTGCAGCCGTTCCGATTGTTATTGCCATCAATAAGATCGATAAGCCTGGTGCCAGCCCGGACAGAATTAGGGAAGAATTGTCGAACATGAATATTCTGGTCGAAGAATGGGGAGGTAAATTCCAGTGTCAGGAAATTTCAGCCAAGCAAGGAACCAACATTGAAGATCTCCTTGAAAAAGTTGTACTTGAAGCCGAACTATTGGAGCTCAAGGCCAACCCTAACAGACCTGCTCTAGGGACAGTAATCGAATCCTCTCTCGACAAAGGAAAAGGATATATCTCAACTGTCCTGGTCGAGAATGGAACACTTAAAGTCGGGGATATTATTGTTGGTGGATCGTACAGCGGCAAGGTAAAGGCCCTCTTTAGTGAAACTGGAGAAAAAGTGAAAGAATGTGGGCCGGCTACACCGGTTATTCTGCTTGGCCTTAACGGTGCGCCTCAGTCTGGGGAGAAGTTCAATGTKGTAAGCGATGAAAAAGAGGCCAAAGAAATTGCCAATCGCCGAATGCAACTCCAGCGTGAACAAGGGGTACGCACCCAAAAGCACATTACACTTGACGAAATTGGACGTAGAATCGCGATTGGTGACTTTAAGGAATTAAATGTCATCATTAAAGGTGACGTAGATGGGTCCATTGAGGCTTTGACAGACTCTATGCAGAAACTCTCTACAGATCAGATTCAGCTGAATGTTATTCACAAATCGGTTGGACAAATAATCGAATCTGACGTGTTGTTGGCTTCGGCCTCTAACGCTATTATTGTCGGCTTCCAGGTACGACCATCCGGAGGTGCAAGAAAGTTAGCAGAGCAGGAGCAAATTGACATTCGAATGTATTCGGTCATTTACGATGCGATCAATGAAATCAAGGATGCTATGGAAGGACTGTTAGAACCAACCATTGAAGAGCAAATTGTGTGCAATGTCGAGATTAGGGAGGTATTCAAAATCACMAAAGTCGGTACGATAGCAGGGTGCATGGTTAAGGATGGCAAGATTACCAGAAAGACCAAGGTACGTGTCATTAGAGACGGTATTGTTGTATTCACTGGATCGCTTGGCTCACTTAAGAGATTTAAGGATGATGCTAAGGAAGTTGCCGCTGGCTACGAGTGTGGTTTGAATATCGAGAAATTCAATGATATGCAGATTGGAGATCTTATAGAAGGGTATGAGGAAGTGGCAGTTAAGAAAAAATTGCAGAGTTGAAGTTTTTTACCTTTATTTGTTTTAGTACTTTAGTATAGCACGTTTTTATATCTGATAGATGGAGCCCATACAGTTAACAGCAACTGCCAAAACACCAGAGGTCCTATTTGATGCGACAAAAGGTTTGATTTCCTTTAAAGGCAGGTCAATTCCAGAACACACCGTTGAGTTCTACAAGCCATTACACCAGTGGATCGACGAATACGGGCAAAACCCACAGGCATTTACAACGATCGAGATCTTCGTGGAGTACTATAACACCAGCTCTTCAAAATCAATTCTGGATCTCTTTAAAAGACTTGAAAACGTACACAAAATGGGCCATGACATGGTTGTCCAATGGTACTATGAAGAGGATGATGAAGCACTACTAGAATCGGGCGAAGAATATGAGTCCATGGTAGATATCCCCTTTGAGCTCATTTCCGTTCCTGTTGACGATGATGAAGACGACGAATAGTCTGCTCTTTCTGTTTTCATTTAGATCCTATTACCTTTTCTGCTTGCATTAAATCTATACGATATCGATATGTCTACTAAAATAGCCTCGTTTGAAGAATACGTTTCCGAATATCAGAAAAGCGTTGACGACCCTGAATCGTTCTGGGCAGAAAAAGCGGCAGCATTTGATTGGATAAAGCCCTGGGACAAGGTACTTGAATGGAATTTTGAAGAACCCAAAGTGGAGTGGTTTCTGAATGGAAAGCTTAACATCACTCAAAACTGCCTCGACAGACATCTAGAAGAAAAAGGAAATCAAGTAGCCATCTTATGGGAACCCAATGATCCCAAGGAAGAATCCCTCAGTTTTACCTACGCTGAATTACATGAGCAAGTGTGCAAAACAGCCAATATGCTCAAGAAGAATGGTGCGAAAAAAGGAGACCGGATWTGCATCTACATGCCCATGGTGCCAGAACTGGCCTTTGCTGTATTGGCTTGTGCCAGAATCGGTGCCATTCACTCTGTTGTTTTTGCAGGCTTTTCAGCCAAGGCGTTAGCAGATAGAATCCAGGATTGCGATTGCAACATGGTGCTTACGTCAGACGGAGGATATCGGGGTGCAAAGTCAATCGCCTTGAAAAAGATTGTGGATGATTCACTGGAGTCCTGTCCAATGATTAACACAGTGATTGTCTTGAAAAGAACAGGCGAAGCTGTGCAAATGAAGGAAGGAAGAGACGTATGGTGGCACGAAGAGATTAAAGAAAGTGCTGCATTATGCGTTCCTACCGAGATGGACGCTGAAGACATGCTGTTTATCCTCTATACCTCGGGATCTACTGGCAAGCCCAAGGGAGTGGTGCATACCACTGGCGGGTATATGGTTTACGCAGAGTATTCCTTCAAAAACGTATTTCAATACAATGAAGGAGAGGTGTATTGGTGTACCGCTGATATTGGTTGGATCACTGGACATTCTTATATCATTTACGGGCCGCTGCTAAGTGGAGCAACCTCAGTGATGTTTGAAGGGGTTCCCACATGGCCAGATGCAGGAAGATTTTGGGATACTGTAGAAAAGCATAAGGTGAACATATTTTACACGGCGCCAACAGCCATTCGTGCCCTTCAAGCCTGTGGTGATGAATTTGTAACGGGCCGGGATATGAGCTCGCTAAGAGTATTGGGCACGGTGGGTGAACCGATCAATGAAGAGGCTTGGACCTGGTACAATGAAAAAGTAGGCAATAAGAATTGCCCCATCGTCGATACCTGGTGGCAAACAGAAACCGGAGGAATACTGATATCACCTCTTGCCGGACACACCCCGCTGAAACCCAGCTATGCAACACTTCCGCTTCCAGGGGTGCAGCCAGTTTTAGTTGACAATGAAGGAAATGAAATTGAAGGTAATGGAGTAGAAGGGAACCTTTGCATGAAGTTCCCCTGGCCGTCCATCATCCGAACGACTTATGGAGATCATGAACGATGTCGCCAAACCTATTTTAGCACCTATAAGAATCTGTACTTCACCGGTGATGGATGTAAGCGAGATGAAGACGGGCTTTACAGAATAACGGGAAGGGTAGATGACGTGATCAATGTATCCGGCCACCGGTTGGGAACCGCCGAGATTGAGGATGCAATTGATGAGTATGAGAATGTTGTAGAGACGGCAGTTGTTGGATATCCACATGACATCAAAGGACAGGGTATTTATGCCTACGTCATTTGCCATAGCACTGATTCAGATCAGGATTTGATGAGAAGAGAGATCCTAAGCAAAGTAACAGAGATCATCGGACCCATTGCGAAACCAGATAAAATCCAATTTGTGACGGGATTACCGAAAACCCGTTCGGGGAAAATTATGAGACGGATTCTACGTAAGATTGCTGAAGGGGAGACTGATAAACTAGGAGATATTTCCACCCTGCTCGATCCTTCAGTAGTGGAAGATATTAAGTCAGGCGCTCTTTCAAGCTGAAAGACGCTCATTAATATTTCGCAATTTATATATTTACACCATAATACATTCGTTCGTCATGCCGTTAGTGGCTTGATTAGGATGCACAGCAAACAGCAAACAAACAGAGAATCGTGTCAGATGGACTGGTCATAATCCCTACTTATAACGAGAAGGAGAATATTGAGAAGATTATCCGAAAGGTTTTCTCACTTGACAAGGACTTCCACCTTCTTATTGTAGATGACGGCTCACCTGATGGCACTGGTGACATCGTCAAAGGCCTTCAAGCCGAATTCCCGGATGTGCTACATATTCAAGAGAGAGCTGGAAAACTCGGACTGGGCACGGCTTATATTCACGGATTCAAATGGGCCCTCAAACGCGACTATAAGTTTGTATTCGAAATGGATGCTGACTTTTCACACAATCCTGAAGATCTTGAGCGCCTGCACGAGGCCTGTGCGACAGGTGGCGCTGACCTTGCAATCGGCTCTCGGTATATCAAAGGGGTAAATGTAGTAAACTGGCCGATGGGCAGAGTGCTGCTTTCCTACTTTGCTTCCATGTATGTAAGGTTCATTACCCGAATGGATATTCAAGACACTACCGCTGGATTCAAATGCTACCGCCGTGCGGTTTTGGAAACCATTGACCTCGACAAGATAAAGTTCATGGGTTATGCTTTTCAGATTGAAATGAAGTTCACCAGTTATAAACTTGGCTTTAAACTTAAAGAAGTGCCCATTATTTTTACGGACCGTCAGGAAGGTGAATCTAAAATGAGCAGTAACATTATCAAAGAAGCACTTTTCGGCGTCATCCAGATGAAGTGGAACAGCTTCTTCAACTAGCCCCATGAAAAAGACGCTCATCATCAACGGATTCCTTGTAAATGAAGGAACCATTATTCAAGCTGATCTCCTCATTCAAGAAGGAAGAATAGCCCAAATTGACCGTGGCAATGCTGGCGTACTTCGCAGTATTGAAGATGCAGAAGTGATTGACGCACAAGATCGCTACATCTTTCCAGGCCTCATCGATGATCAAGTGCATTTCAGAGAACCAGGACTTACGCATAAAGGAGATATTTATTCTGAAGCCAGGTCGGCGGTAGCTGGAGGTGTAACTTCTTTTATGGAAATGCCTAATACGGTTCCCAATGCGCTCACACAAGATTTATTGGAAGAGAAGTATATTATTGCAGGACATAGGTCGTTGGCCAACTACTCCTTTTACATGGGTGCGTCTAACAATAACATTGATGAGGTACTGCGTACAGACCCTAAGTCAGTATGTGGGATAAAGGTTTTTATGGGGTCCTCTACAGGCAATATGCTGGTTGATAATGAACAGAGCCTCGAACTTCTTTTCTCGAAATGCAAGATGTTAATTGCCACGCATTGTGAAGATGAAGCCACGATAAAGATCAACACGGAAACTTACCGGAAAAAATATGGTGATGATGTTCCAATGGCTGCTCACCCATTAATTAGAAGTGCAGAAGCCTGTTTTTTATCCTCTTCTAAGGCAATTGACCTGGCGAACAAACACGACACGCGCTTGCATGTACTTCATATCTCAACGGAACGAGAGCTTTCCCTTTTTTCCAACGAAATTACAATGAGTGAAAAAAGAATTACTTGTGAAGCCTGCATCCACCATTTGTGGTTCACTGATGCTGATTATGAAGAAAAAGGGAGCCTTATCAAGTGGAATCCTGCGGTCAAGTCAGTTAAGGACCGTGATGCCATTTTGAATGCTGTAAATACAGATATCATAGACGTAATAGCCACCGATCATGCCCCTCATACAAGAACAGAGAAGGCAGAAAAGTACTTCAGTGCGCCTTCAGGGGGGCCACTCTTACAGCACGGCCTTGTAGCGATGCTGGAACTTTTTCATGAGGGTAAAATAAGACTGGAAATGATTGCCAAGAAGATGTGCCACGCACCGGCCGAAATGTTTCAGATCAAGGACCGGGGATTCATCCGCGAAGGGTACTGGGCGGACCTTGCTATCGTTAACCTAAATCTTCCCTGGACCGTTGACCAATCCAACATTACCTCCAAATGCTTGTGGTCGCCATTTGAGGGCCAGAAATTCAGCTCCGCTGTTACACATACAATGGTGAACGGACATGTAGCCTATAGGAGCGAGGAAGGCCCTGAATCTTCTCTCGCATTTGACGAGTCCGTCAAAGGACATCGGCTTACCTTCGACAGGGAATAAAAAACCCCGCTTAATATTCATTAAGCAGGGCTTTCAAAAATGTTCTTTTGTGATTAGGATCCACCGTCTCCGGCACCCGCTTCTTTAGCATCAACCTTAGGCTCCTGAATGTACACTTCAGAATAATCTCTGTAATGCATGGCATTAATTCTAAAGTTCTGAACATTAGATTGAATCAATCTGTACTGCTCATCGTACCAAAGGATCAACAACGGTGCATCGTTCATCATTAGCTGCTCCGCTTCGGCAAACGCCGCATAACGTGTAGTCAATGAGTCTCCAGTAACACCCTCCATGAAGAGCTTATCAAAAGCATCGTTTTGGTATCTTGGCGTATTTAGAATAGATGGCTCTTTGGGGTCATCCGGCACATTCTTCCCATACATTAAAAGCAAGAAATTCTCTGGACTTGGGTAATCCGCAATCCATGCCGATCTGAACATGTCTCCTCTTGCATATTTTCTATCATCCAACAACTTAGACATCGGTACAATCTCTAACTCAAGGTTGATGTTTAAAACATTGCTCAACTGCTTCTGAACCTGGAAGGCTACACTTGTATTTCTAAACCCACCGCTGTTGAGCTCCAACTTAATTGTAGGAAAATTCTCTCCGTTAGGATAACCTGCAGCAGCCAATAGCGCCTTTGCCTTTTCAGGATTAAAATCATATCCTTTAATTTTAGAGTTGTCATATTCCCTAAAAGAAGGAGGTGTAATTCCATGAATGCCTGGGCCGTAAGCCTCTCCGCTCAGTACTTTTTCAATCAGCTTGTCTCTATCAATTGCATAAGAAATCGCCTGACGTACCTTCAATCCTTTTTCATCCTTTCCAAAGAGTGGGTTAGACAAGTTGAATTCATAAAACTGCGATGACATGTCAGCCGAACGCTCCAGAATAAATATTGGTGGCTTCTTTTCAAAGTATGCAATTTGCTGCTCCACAATATCCCGTACAGACTCAGCAGGCAGGCCTAAGATCATATCCAGCTCATGGTCCTGGAACAGGGCCAACTCACGTTTCTGAGAATTGTAGAAAGAGATAAGGACCGAATCCAAATAAGGTAATTGGTTTCCAAAACTATCTACTTCATGATAGTTTGGATTCCTGAGCAGTACCAACTTCTCAATCGGCTCTCCTGTCAACTCATCACTGTCTTCCAGAAACGTTCCAAACATAAAAGGCCCGGATCCAACAATTAAGTCGGCACCATAACTTGCCACTGCTTCTTTAGCAACAACCGAAGCCGCTGGATAAGCCATTATATAGATAAAGGATGAACTTGCCTGAATGAGATGAATCTCAAGGGTATAATCGTCAATTACCTTGACTCCTTCAACTTCACCTGTTCCCGACTCGTAGAAGGCATTGGCTCCAACCACTTTATCCTTAAATGTTCTCTCGAACATCAAGTTGGGTATGGAATCGTTAATTAACTTCGTGCATAACAGCTCAAATGAATACTTGAAATCTTGAGCTTTCACTTCTCTTCCTTTACCGTTGGGGAAACATGAATCGTCATGAAACATAACACCTTTCTTAAGGTGAAATGTGTAGACCTTTCCGTCAGGCGACACTTCCCAGCTCTCGGCAACCCGCGGCTCAATGGAGAGGTCTTTGGTGTTTAGCTTTATCAGGCCCTCATAAATCTGACTTGCAATTCTGTGAGACACCGCATCGATGATGGAATACGGGAAGAGTGTTTGGAACTCATCTCTTTCATTTAGCTTGAACGACCCGCCATAAGTTCTAGGGCCTTTGGCCTCTAATTTCTCAGGTTTGGTTGAAGGACCTGGGCCGGTACACCCCACAATAAATGAGGAAGCCACTAATACCGCCAAAAATGCTCTTTTCATATCCAAATAATCAAATTTCAAAAACACCTCAGGCACAAAGCAAGCAGGCCCGGATTAAACCCATCTTATGAGGTAATTAGCTGCAAGGTTAAGGCATCTTTGACTAATTTACAACATTATTGGTATTTATTTTGCTATGGGTCACTTGACAAAATAATTGAATTGAAACATTAATTTTGACACTTTGTAACTTGGTGTGTCATTTTGAGTAGTTTTACAACGTTCAATTAGGGCTCAACAAATATTCTTTTAATTTGGAATATTTGAAATAACATCATATCATTGCACCTAATTTAGCGAAGAATTGTCTGGCTTGACTGAAGATTTACCTCAGGAAAAACTGAGTAATCGTTGAAAGATTAGCCACATTTTTTATTATGAAAAGATCATTTTTAGCACTTTTGTTAATCGGTATTGTAGCTAGCTATTCTCAAGCGGCGAGTACGATTATATTGGAAGGAAACTACCAAGGCAAGAATTTATTCGTTCAAAATCCTTTCGCTGGTTCTGGAGTCGGCTTTTGTACTTTTGAAGTGACCATCAACGATCAGGTTACTACCGATGAGATTAACTCAAGTGCGTTTGAAATTGATTTCACCGTTTTTCAATTAGAGATCGGTGCAAAAGTGGTTGTTAAAATTAAGCATGGCGACGACTGCAAGCCTAAAGTATTGAATCCGGAAGTACTCAAGCCTAAGAGTACGTTTGACATCATCTCCATGAAGATCGATGATAACGGAGTGCTGAATTGGAATACCAATAATGAAACAGGAAAACTTCCCTATATCATTGAACAATTTCGATGGAACAAGTGGGTAAAGGTTGGAGAAGTTGAAGGGAAGGGAAAAAAAGCCGACAATGCCTACACCTTTAAAATTACACCACATTCCGGTGAGAACAAATTCAGGGTGAAGCAAGTTGATTACAGCAGGCGCCCTCGATATTCTTCTTCAGAGAAGTACAGGGATGTTAACATTGCACCTGTGACCTTCGCTCCGGCAAAAGTGAAGAACGACATTATGTTCTCTGCTGCAACCATGTATGAAATTTACGACGCCTATGGCAACATCGTAAAGAAAGGGTTCGGAGATAAGATTGATGTTACCAACCTCAAACGAGGTACCTACTACATCAACTACGACAAGGAGATGGGCAAGTTCCTCAAGAAGTAAACAACCCCCGGTACTTTTCCTGCCTCCGTTTAGATTTACCAGTTTCATTTAGTGTGACGTGTTAATTGTTGCGGGTTTCTCGTATTACTTGTGATTTGTTACAAGGTGCTTGTTGCTTGTTGACAGTTAGGCCAATCATAATTACTTCTTAATTTTCTCTTCCCCCATCAAACTATTTCTTGCTTATTACCGGCTGAACCTTTAATTTGGCAAACCAGATATCATGTTAAAGATTGAGCATATCGGAATTGCGGTAAAGAACCTGGAAGAGGCCAACTCAAAGTACGAGAAGTTACTGGGGCGGGCACCTTACAAAACGGAATCCGTGGAATCGGAAGGGGTAAACACATCGTTTTTTCAGCTGGGGGAAAGCAAGCTTGAGCTGCTGGAAGCCTCCTCAGAGAACAGCCCTATACAGAAATACCTCGACAAACGGGGCGAAGGCATGCACCATATTGCCTTTGAAGTGGAGGATATCCATTCAGAAATAGACAGACTGGTTGGTGAGGGCTTTGAGCTCATAGGCACAGGCCCCAAGGACGGTGCGGACAACAAATTGGTGTGTTTCTTTCATCCAAAAAGCACGCACGGATTGCTCATTGAGCTCTGTCAGGAAAAGCGATAGCCCGATATCGTCATTTGATCATTGCCACACGACATTAACCCCGAAATTTATACGCTTGGTCAAAAAGAGCGGTAATACTTCTTCCGTTTTCCAGCAAGATGCCGTGGATCCCAACTTCTCGTGCGCCCAGCACATTTTTCAACATGTCGTCAATGAAGACTGTCTCTTCAGGATTTAAGGCCTCCTGTTCGATCAGTTTATTGTAAAATTCGGCCTCTGGTTTACGAAAGCCCTCCTTATTGGAGTAGTACACCGCTGAGAAGAACTCCTTAAGTCCCTTTAAGCCATGTTGCGCTTTAAGTATGGTATGAAAACACTCAAAATGCAAATCATTGGTATTGCTGAGTAGGTAGAGTTTGTAATGCGGACGGAGTGCATTCAATAGATCAATACTGGATTGAGGGAAGCTCAGTAACATAGCGTTCCAGGCCCTTATAATTGATGCATCATTGGCTTTTCCTGGCAAAAGGTTTCTCAAGCTTTCCAAAAACTCCTGGACTGGAATTTCTCCGCGCTCAAATTTGTCGAAAATCATTATTTGATCCGCTTCGGAGAAGAACTCCTCATGCTTATCGACCCCTAACTCTTTAAAAGCTTCGATGGTCAGTTTATAGTCTAAATCGAAGAGCACCACTCCCAGATCAAACACGATGTTCTTTATACCATCAAACTCACCCATATCCATACATTCAATATAACAACTGGCAAAGATGAAAAATTACTTGACAGAAAATCAAAAATCCCACAAAAGAGATTAATTTTGACCAACAATTTCGATGAGAAAGGAATACATAAGTTACTTGTACTTTATGTTCCTCCATTTTCTATTGAATCGGGCCTATAGCTCAGTTGGTTAGAGCGCCGGACTCATAATCCGTCGGTCCGGGGTTCAAGTCCCCGTGGGCCCACTAAAGCAAAACCGTAATTCGTTGATAGCTCGATAGCTACAATGGCTTACGGTTTTTTTGTTGACGGAACCGTAGACGTTTCCAAAGATATATACAGTTATATATTTTATTTATTATATAATAAACAAAATATTATAACTAAGATGCCGCTATACTTAAGCCTAAAACATATTATATTTTGTTTGATTTAAAATAATGTAGTAGGTTTGTGCAGGCCTAGACTATATCAAGAAGCCTTGAGATCAATTCCGATCAATACATCGTAAAGCGAAAGTCGTCTATTTAAGACCTTGGTATCGCACCTCTTCTTGAGGACATTGTTTTTAGATTTTTTATCCCAGTTCCTTCTTAATAGGTTGGTTCTGCTAAAGACAATTTACGATGCGAAGAATACCTATACCCAGATTCATACTACGAGATCCATTTATTAAAGGACTAACGTCACTCCATTTAATTCTACGTTACAACAACGAAAGATTCACCTATAATACTGGCGAGTCTGTTCACCCTAAGTATTGGGATAAAGCATCAAGACGTATTAAGAACTCAAAAGCAGTTCCAGATTCTGCGGAGATCAACCATCGCCTAGATGAGTTGGAATATAAGATCAAAGACTGGTGGAGAGAGCGGTTACGAGAGAAGGGATTCTGTAACCTTGAAGGACTAAAGGCATTTCTCAATGGCGATCATAATTCAGAACACATCCACCTCTCTTTATTAAAGTTCATCCCTGTATTCATGGAGGAGAGTGAGGGGTATAGAAAGAAGGATACTATTAAGGTGTTTAAATCTCTACTTCATCGGTTAATCGAATATGAACAGAGTTCAGGATCAAGTTTAGATTGGGATGAAATCACACTTGACTTTTATCAGCGTTTTATAGGCACTCTGATGAAGAGGGAATTAGCCACGAATACGATAGATAAATACATCAAGACACTAAAGCTGATGATGAACGAAGGTCTTTCGAGAGGATATCATAACAATCTAGCCTTCAAGCATAAAAAATTTGCGCGACTGCATGAACGAGTTTCCAAGATATACCTACCAATTCACGAATTGGAAAAGATTTACGATCTTAATTTATCTGATAATAAGACATTAAATGTTGTTAGAGACCTCTTTCTAATTGGAGCTTATACTGGCCTCAGATACTCCGATTACTCAAGTATTCAGAAGGAGAACATTCGCCAGGTTGATAATGGCTGGGTAATAGATAAAAAAGCGAGGAAGACGGGAGGGAGGGTTGTAATTCCACTACACCCTATGGTTGTTGGAATACTTGAAAAGTATGATAGAGCACTTCCATCTGGCCCAACAATTCAAACGACTAATAGGCTGTTAAAGGAGATAGGCCAACTAGCCAATATTAATGAACCAATTATAATTGAAAAAACCATTGGTGGACAATGGGTTTCAAATTCTTATTTGAAATATCAATTGATTAGTAGTCACACAGCAAGGCGAAGTTTCGCTACTAACGCATACCTATGTGGAGTAAAGTCAATTGGTATTATGGCTATTACAGGCCACTCAACAGAAAAAGCATTTTTAGGATATATACAAGTGACAGCAGAGGAGAATGCACAGCACCTCCTAGATCATAAGTTCTTCCAATAATAATAGTAGTGCCCGTCACACGGGAATCGTAAATAGCCCCAATTCTGGGGAATTGTACAAGGCAATTTGCCTACGAAGAGGGGCTGATGTTCCTCTGAATCGGTTAACATTTTAATTCTTATTGCTATGAAAAATCAATTTTTCATGGTTGAAGGAATGTCGTTAAACGATTTAAAGTCATTTCTCAACCAACTACATGACCAGCTAAAGCATGAACTTTTAGCTGAGCTTGAAAACAAACGCCCTCTTCTTTCAAGGAAGGAAGCCTGTACGATGCTTGGGATTTCAAATCCCACGATCATCTCATTAACAGGGAGCTCGATACCCGGTTATCGAATTCAGGGACAAGTCAAATATAAATACGAAGAAATAGAAAACTATATCGAACAATCTCGAATCAATAAACTCAAAAAATAACATCATGAATTTAGAACAGAAATTTGAAATCGTGACTATCAATAGTTAATGATTATCTTTTTTTCTTGATAAAAAAAGAAACAAAAA
>JAESRW010000326.1 GCA_016764395.1 Flavobacteriales bacterium | reverse complement strand
ACTAAGGATGGGTTGACTACAGGTGACCCCCTTAAGATTATATCTGGTACAGAGCTTAATGCTGAGTTTAACGCTATTCAAACAGCTGTTAACTCTAAGGCTAATACTAATAGCCCTACCCTTACTGGTGTACCAGCAGCGCCTACAGCAGCTCAAGGCACTAACACTACACAGTTAGCTACTACAGCGTTTGTAGAGGCTGAAGCGGTGTTAACGGCCTCTCAGGTTACAGCAGTAGCAGTAGCAGCTGATGTGGTAGTAACTACAGCCTTTGGTACAGCTGATACAGCTCTGGGTGTACGTATTGATGATATTACCTTTGCTCAAGCCAGTACAGCGGAGCTAGAGGCTGGTACGGAGACAGATAGACGATCCTACTCACCAGCTGACTTAGTTACCTCTATTGAGGAACATGCACCTAACACTGGTCTAGGGGAAGGACAGGCTTGGCAAGACATGATTCTCTCTCGTTCTTCTGGTGTAATATACACCAACTCAACAGGTAGGTCTATTTCAGTTGCTGTGTGTGGTTCTTATGCTGCTAGCAATACTGCAACTTTTGAAATAGCTGGTCAAAGGGTAGGTATTGTAGCTAACCAGTTTGGTGACAGGAATGGTACACACTTTGCAGCTAGTTATATCATTCCAAATGGTGTTACTTATGAGTTTACAGCTACAGCAGGAATTACAGAATGGTGGGAACTGAGATGAGATATTTTAATAATAACGGTAGTATTTATGCTTATGATACTGACCAACAAGAGTTAATCAATACAGCTATTGCACTTGGTTGGGGTGAGGTTGATGAGCCAGAGCAGCCTGAGCCAGAGGCTAATACAAGTATGTCCAGCCTAACCTTCCTTAACCGCTTTACAACAGCAGAAGAGGATGCAGTAGTCTCATCAACCATCTTAGACGTTAAGAAGATATATGGTCGTATGATGGGTGCTGATTACGTTGATGTAGCAAACCAAGCTACTATTGATGGTGTAGATGGTTTGATTGCTTATGGTTTGATAGAGAGTTCTAATAGAGCTGCTATCCTAGCTCCAGTCTAAGCTTTGGATATTACAGTAGTAGCTAACACTGATGTTGATAAGGTTTGGAGCCGTATAGAGGGCTATGCAGAGGGTTGTGCTAAGTACACTTATGGCAGGTTTACAGCTAACGACATTAGAACAGGTATAAGAAAGGGTGTACAAACCCTTTGGGTGGCACATGAGGGAGAGAGGATACTAGGATTCGTAGTTACGGAGCTACAAGACTACCCCCAACTCAGAGCCTTAGTTATGCACTTCACAGGTGGTGTTAGACTAAACAAATGGAAGAGCTCAATGCTTGCCAAGATACAAGAGCATGCTAAGATGAATGGTGCTGATAGAATTGAGTCTTACGGCAGAGAAGGTTGGGCTAAGGTCTTTGAGAAGGATGGCTTTAAGTCACTTCATAACTTTTACGAATTACCAGTAGGAAACTAATAATATGAGTAAGTATATCAATCCAGACCAAAGTTGGATGCAAGGACAAGCCTACCGTAAGGGTGGTGGTAAAGGTGGAGGCGGTGGTGGACAAGCTGGTGTATCACCTGAAGCTATTGAGATGGCTAAGAAGGGTACATTTAAACCCTTCACACTAACCACTAGTACAGGTGGAGCTGCTGGTGGCCCAGATGGTGAGTTTAGTACTTACCTGAATGACCAACTAACAGGATTACAGACAGGCTCCTATGATGCTGCTGGCCAGTTAATCCCTCAAGTAGCTGGTGCTCTAGGTCGAGATGCAGCTCAGTTTAGCTTTGATTCAGATGTTAATGCAACACAACAAGAATTGTTTGCTAGTCAATCAGCTCTATTAGCTGACCCCTTCCAACAACAGAATGATGCGCTTAAGTCTACCTTGTTAGGTTCAGGTCGTATGGGCTTATCAGTTAACGGCAGGAACCCAGATGTGTTTGGCTTAGCTCAACAACAACAAGGTCAACTAGCTCAACTAGGTGTTACTACACGTCAACAAGCCTTAGCTGAACAACAACAACAGTATGGCATTGAGTCTGGTAACTTCCAAGCTAACCAAGCTATGGAACAACAACGTAGTAATAACCTGTTGTTAGGTGCTCAGAATATGACTGGCTTAGGTCAATCATTGTCTGGACAAGAGTTAGCCTACTTCCAAGCTGCTTTAGCTGGGGAACAAGCTCGTTCTGGTTCTTACTTAGGTGCTGCTCAAGTAATGGCTCCACCACAGCAACAGAAGCAGAAGTCTGGTGGTAAGGGTATTATGGGTATGATAGGTACTGGTGTAGGTGCATACTTTGGTGGGCCTCAAGGCGCTGCTATGGGTGGACAGATTGGCTCTAGTTTAGACGGATAAGGGGATATAAGATATGGGATTATTTGACAGTAATAATGAAACAACTCGACAGCTCCTTGCACGTAACAAGGGTATGCAGCAGCAGCAGTGGCAGCGTATTCAGGCAATGAGGGATGAAGAGCAACGTAATCAAGCTATGGGGAACCAGTTAGCTGGTCAAGTAGGTTCTTACTTTGGTCGTAAGCATGGTAGAGATGAAGAGTATAACCTAGCTCAAGCTCATGATGAGAAGATGAAGGCTTATGAAGCAGAACAAGCTTCTATCTTTGCTCAAGGTGGTAGACGAGCTTCTCCTCCCCCTCCTAATGCCTCTCAGTCAGGTTTTGTAGCCAACCAAGGTGGGGCTCCTATTCAGGGTGGTATTGTACCTACCCAGACTCCTCGTACAGAGGGTGAGCGTTTCCAAGCTATGGGTAAACAGTTGTTTGACCAAGCAGCTCAGAATGGTGACAAGGATGGTATGCAAACTGCTTTGCAGTATATGCAGTTTGGTAAGAGTGCTATGGAGAAGGATGCTAAGACTGCTAGTGCTTCAGCTAAAGCTGCCAGCTCTGAAAAGTTCAACCAAGCTTTAGCAGGTAGCCCTTTATTACAAGCGGCGCATGAAGCTGGCTCAACACCTACTGACATACTTAAACTTAAGGCATCCTCTGAGAAGATTGACCCAATCAAAGACCCTAAAGTAATCCAAGTATCTGATGGTGCTGATATAGTATCTAAGCAATGGGATAGAAAGTCTCAAGAGTGGGTAGAGATCCCTAACTCACGTGGTATTAAGAATACTAACTACCGCCCTACTTCAGAGATGATGGAGATTGCTGCTCAAGGTAAGTTCGCAGAGAAGCTAGCTGAGAATAGAGCTGGTAATATAGGGGATTCTGAAGCTTTAGATATGACAGCTGGAGATATGTCCTTTGAGTCTGCACCTTTACTAGCAAGAAACCTTGAGTTACTTGAGGAGATTGAAACGGGTGGGTTTGATGGTGTAGCACTTAAGTTCAAGAAGTGGTCTGGTACAACCACTGCCAATGAAAGTGAGCTTATGAACAGTATGGGTAAGTCTATCATCAAACAGATTAAACCTTTGTTTGGTGGACAACCTTCACTTAAAGAGGGTGAGTGGCTACAGAGAATTGAAGCCAGTGAGGGTATGAGCACACCGGGTGCTAAGCGTTTAATGAAGCAAGGTATCAACTTAGCAATTGATAGAGTTGAGACTGCTCTAGGGGCTGCTAAGGCTGGTGGGGACTTACGTAAGGCTAAGAGGTATGAGAAGTTCCTCAAGGAGCATAAGAGGCATGAGATTGGAGATGATGAAGAGCCTGTCAATCCTGATGTTATGTCTCCTAACGCATCTAAATATTTATAAGGGGCTAACATGCCAACAAGAGATGAATTAATAGCAGGGCTTAGGGCAGCCCATGCTGATGGCAATATAAAGGCTGTTAATGAGTTTACAGTTACCTTAGATGCTATGGAGGGAGATAATGCTCCTACGGCCCCTGTAGAGCCTCCTACACCCCCTCCTTCTGATGGGATAGGGTCTAGGTACATGGCATCCCTTGATAAGAGGGAAAGTCAGAACCGTCAGAACTATGATAACATGATTAGTGGGGAGACTGGTATTGAAAGGGGTGTGTTTAATACCCTTGGTAACTCAGTAGCTGGTACTGCTGGTGACCTTATTGGGGAGACTGTCTCTTCTGGGTTAAGTGCTATCACACATGACTCCATTGAGGAGCCACTCAAGGAGTTCGCCTCCTGGGTTGCTGAGGCTGGTGTCAGTAGTAAGGGTGGCATCTATCTACAAGAGAAGTGGGCAGCGCTAGACCCTGAAGACCAAGAGTCTTTGGCGGCAGCTGGTAACATAGCCTCCTTCCTGACAGCTGGGTTACCTAAAGCATTGTTTGGCTCTACTATTACTAAAGCTTTAGCTGATAGGATAAGTAATGGTAGGCTGTCTAAATCACTTAAAGAGCCAGAGACTGAGGCTGTTAAGCTAGATAGAGCTAACGGTGATATGAAGGTAGATAGACTGCATAAACCTATGACTGAGGAAGTGGCTAAGATTAAGGGTATGGACTACAAGCTTGGTACAGAGAAGAAGCTTAACCTTATACGTGACCAAAGACTCAAGCTAGATAAGAAGATGTTAATGCAACTACGTACTAAGCCTACCAAAGTAAGTGTGTATGATGTGGTAGGTAAGATGGATGAGTACGTTGATAAGATGAGGAAGGATAACAGTTGGATACAGGGTAACGCTGCTGTTGACTCAGCTTTCAGAAACCATATGGATACTGTTATTGACATGCTTGGCCCTAAAGAGTTTATTACGGCTGAGAAGGTGTTACACGTTCGTAGGCTGTATGATAAGAAGATTCAGAGGTCACTTAAGAAAGCACCTGAAGCAGACCTATTAGCTAGGGACGCTGCTGGGGAAGCTATTCGTAATGCCCTTAATGACATTGTTCGTAACTCTGCTATGGAGGTTGGTATTGATGTAGGTTCTACTCTTAAGTCTATGAGCTTACTGTATAAGGCTAGAGACAATCTAGCTAAGACTTACTCTAAAGAGAATAGCTTACTTGCTAATGTATCTAAGTATGGTAAGGGTCATGCTGGCTTAGTTGCTGCTACTGCAGTAGGTTCTGGTAGTGTTGCTACGTTAGCTGCTAGTCCACTTATAGCTGGAGCTACTCTTACAGGAGCTGGTTTATATGCAGGTGGTAGGTATGCACCTAATGCAATGAGAGGTGTAGCTAGAGGCTTAGACCCTAGAAGCTTAGCTCTAGGTGCTCAAGCTCTTAGGGAGGAAGAAGAGAAAGGGGAAGTAAGATAGTAGTTTTCTCTTTTGTAGCTTTGCTATTATAACACGTTTATAATCTTTGTCAAGGTATTTCTTAAACTTTAGACACAGAAAAGCCCCAAAGGAGTTAATCCAATGGGGCTTCTTTTTGCCTACAATTCCTTCAAATACTCAAGTACAAAGTATGCTACCACTGTTACCAGTATAAATG
>JAESRW010000127.1 GCA_016764395.1 Flavobacteriales bacterium | reverse complement strand
ATTTGAGTTGTGAAACTCTCCGTGTGGGTGACTTTTATGTCCACAATCTCACCGTCCTTCATTACCGGCTCCAAGATTGGGTTGATGAAACCTGAATAAGCCGCAACATTAAGTTTCTTAAATCGCTCCAGCACTTCTGCATGTAATACTGGGTCTACTTTCACTCCATAGTTCTCTACGAGATTTTTTCCAGCTTCATAATCCCCTTCAGACTTTATTCTTTGGATCTCTTTCAATAATTCTCCAAACAATTCCTGGAGTCTCGTATAATCTCTCACAGTTACGTATGTTTTACCATCCCTTTTTACAAATTCAATGGCATCCTCTTCCCAGAAGTTCCACCAACTGTGCTCTCTTCCTTTTTCCAACACCCAACCAGCAACCAACTGCCGGTTTCTCATGTGAGCCTCTTCCAAGTTGTCTCCCAATTCAAGTCGCACAAGCTGTTGTATCAGTCCATTTCTGATATAACCATCGTATTCCGCTTTTCCTACATCAGTGGTGGTCATAACTCCAATGTCCACAAGTTTATTATTCAGCAGATAGTATAAAGCTACCAGGTCAGCTCTTGCTTCTTCAAGCGTCGATGCATAACTCTTCAAGGTTTCTTTTGGAGAGCCAATCCCAGGATTGATCTTTCCTGATGCATGGCCAATAACCTCATGCATATCGGTATGAAGATCGCCGGCCAGTGCGGCATGCTTCTTTGTTCGCTCTATTTCTTCTTCGGAAAAAGCAAATTCTTCCAGTAATCCTCCAGACTTACTAGACTGATTATAGGCATAAACCACATTCCCAAGGTTCACTGATTTAGATCCGTGGTTGCTGCGAATCCAATTGGCGTTTGGTAAATTGATACCGATTGGTGTAGATGGACTTGCATCTCCACTTTCAGTGATAATGGTGATCACCTTTGCAGAAATCCCCTTTACTTCTTCTTTCTTATGCTCAGCCATAATAGATGAATGATCCTCAAACCATTGTGCTTCATCTGAAATCGCTTTGATCCGCTTAGTGGCTTCCAAATCCTTGATAGAAACCACCGACTCATAAGCACCTCGGTATCCAGTTGCATCGCCATAAACTTCGATAAACCCGTTTACCACGTCAACGCGCGAATCGGTATCCGCTACCCAGGCGATGCTGTACTCATCGAACTTTTTCAAATCTCCAGTTTCATAATATTCAATGAGTAGGTCCAACGCTTTCTTTTGTTTGGCGTTCTCGCTCACACCACTTGCTTTCTTCAACCAGAAAACAATTTGTTCGATGGCTTCAGTATACATGCCTCCTACTTTCCAGACTCGCTCTTCCAAGCCGTTTTCTCCCATTATTACCTTCGAGTTCAATCCGTAAGAGATCGGCGTCTCGTCGCCTTCCACCTTCATAGCAGCATAAAATTCTCGAACCTGATCGATATTCACACCCTCGTAAAAATTATTAGCTGACTCTGCCACAGGATCAGCTTCAGGGTCTAAATTAACGCGCTTCGCATCAACAGAAGCATCAAAAATAATTTCCGTGAGCTGCTCCACTAATTCATCAACAGTTTGACCTTCAGAAAGGGGAAAACCCTCCTGATCAGAACCTGCTACCAGTGTTTTAAAGTACTCACGAGAAAACTTTGGAGTATGCTTTTTAGTAGAATAGTGGTGATGGATGCCATTGGCGAACCATACCTGCTTCAAGTATGTATTGAATTCATCATACCCTGCCTCTGCTTTGTCACCTGAGTAAGTGGTCAAAATATTTTCAAGCGTTCTTCTAATTGTGAGATTGTGCTTGTTGTTTTGATCGGCGATGATTTCTCTTCCAGAGTGAGCCGCTTCATATAGATAGTAGCACAGTTTTTTCGTTTTAAGGTCCAATTCTTCAAATCCAGGAATGGTGTATCGCAAAATTTTAAGATCTGCGAACTGCTCAGCGAAATAATCAAAATCATCTGTGCTACTCTCAACAATAGCTCCATTGCCCTCTTCACCTTGTGGACCACATCCACTCACAAAACCCATCGTCAATACCAACGCGAGCACTCCTAGTCTATTCAATATCATCGTTTAAAATGTTTGTTAAAAATTTGACCTGTCTACTACAAGTATCTAGGTCGGTGGCGGGCGCAAATATAGTATTTGMTTCCAGAATAGTTATGGATTGCCACCTTAATACACGGTGTTTTCGGCGACGAKAAACAATTCCAAGACAAGCRRTTAATTTTCATACACRAACACCATTTTACTATAGTTCAACGAATTATACAGTCAAWRTKYACCACAKAAATTCWCCTTATGGAATTYCTCAAACCACTGCATCTAAGTAGCAGACAATAACCTATCCCGCTTCAAAGCGGGTCCAAAAAANCAGAAAAATGAAAAAAGCAAAAATAGCACTRGCCTGTATTGCAATCGGTACAGGSGTKTTCTTCCTATCMARYAATCARSWGGAKAASRKAGMWAGYATMRMKMAAATCAAWRTTAATCCACTTTCAAAAGGATGTGTATTTATGACCACGTTCGGYGAAGAATCTTCWGCRTTCCACGCTCGATTCAARACTCCWGAGAAAGTAAAGTCYTCCGTAGGAGACGGATTAAAATGGCTGGCCGATGCCCARGCCCAAAATGGKGGCTGGGGGGCTGGACAACACGCCCGACAAGGTGTGCGCGATCCGCATGCGGTACAACAGGATCCCGCGACTACCGCTACCGCAGCCATGGCACTGATGCGCAGTGGAAGCAGTTTTCAATCAGGATTATATGCCAAAGAGTTGAGTAAGGCATTGGAATACCTACTCCAAACAGTGGAAACTTCATCAAACAATGACACTAAAATTACCGATATCTCTGGCACTCAAATTCAGCGAAAGTTAGGCGCTAATATAGACGCTGTCATGACTACACAGTTTCTGACCAATGCCCTTGACCATCTAGACCATGATAAGGGGATGAAGAAGCGTGTAACCGCTGCACTTAACAAATGCGTCACCAAAGTTCAAGGCCTTCAGGAAGCTGACGGCAGGACCAGAGGAGCAGGATGGGCCGGTGTGCTTCAATCAGGATTGGCCAATACCGCCCTGGAGGCTGCACAGTATAAAGGTGCCGATGTTGATGAAGAGGTTCTGGAAAAATCCAGAGACTACCAGAATGGCAATTTCGATGCGAAGAGCGGAAAGGCAGATGTATCAGCAGGAGCGGGTATCCTATTGTACTCGGTCTCAAGTTCTGTAAGAAGCAGTGCCAAACAAGCGCGAAAAGTGAAGGAGGAAATGAAAAAAGCCAAAGCCGCAGGCACACTGGCACCAGATGCGGCACCTACGGTAGATAACCTCAGAAAGATCGGTTTTGACGAAGATGAGGCACTGAAAGCAAACACTTCTTACAATGTCTACAACAAGGCCAAGCGCGTGGCCCAGGAATCCCGCACTATCTCGGGCTTTGGAAGCAATGGTGGCGAAGAATTCCTCAGCTTTTTACAAACGGGAGAATCAATGGTCGTTAACCAAGACAACGATTGGGAAAAATGGTATGACAATGTTTCGGGACGCTTGCTAACCATCCAGAATCAAGATGGAAGCTGGAATGGACATCATTGTATCACAAGCCCTGTATTCTGTACGGCGGTTTCACTCTTAATACTCTCTATTGAAAATGACATTGACAAACTGGTTGATCTTGGGCAGGGATAGACCAATGTATTTGTCAATTAAAAGGTCGAAGTGTTTGCTTCGGCCTTTTTTTGTGAACAGGCTCTTCATATTATATCATTCCACACCCATAAAACCCTGAACTTTAATACCTTTGACCCAACCTGTTATCTTCATCTTATCATAGCTTCCAATGAAAGTTAAATATGTTGGAAGAACAACACCAAACCTTTGAATAAACTATGAAAAATCTACTTTTAATCTGCTCACTATGCATTCTTACCACCAGCAACATGCAAGCGCAGCATTTACTTATTTGGGCTGATGTTACAAATAAGGCAATTAAGACCTCCTTTGTAGATGGTAGCAATATAACCTCCATCGCGAGCACACAAACTAGCTTAAGACGGGTGCGGGTAGATCATATCAATCAAAGAATCTATTGGACTGAAGGGGGGAGCGGTAAAATTAAGGCAGTCGATTTTGATGGATCAAATGTCACAGATATCCTCAATGCTTCATCAAATATTGCTATGGTGGCAATTGATGCCACTAACAATCGGATCTTCTATACCGAAACCGGAACCGGCCTGATTATGTCCAGCAATACAGATGGCACAAATATACAAACTGTAGTATCAGGAACAGCGAGTGTTCAGGGATTGGCCATAGATCTAATAAACAACCATTTGTATTGGGCAGAATTTGATGCAATGACCATTAAAAGAGTTGATTTAGATGGAAGCAACCAAGTAACTGTTTTAGCAACAGGAACAGCCATTATTGACATGCATCTAGACATCCCAAACGGGCACATCTATTTTAGCGAAAGAACCAATAATAAAATTCAGCGGGTAAATTTCGATGGGACTAATTTGATTGATCTGATCACGACTAATGACGTGAAAGGAGCCTTTGCCATCGACTTGAACCTAAGCGCAATTTATTGGGTCGGTGAAGGAAATAACGGATTTATTAACAAGGCCAATTTAGATGGGTCAAATCAATCCAACGTTATTTTAGCAACTGGTGCAACGCTAGCTGGTTTTGATATGCACTTTGATCCAACTCTGGTGTCAATTGAAGAGAGCAAAAATCGCAGTTTCGATGTAGAGCTATATCCAAATCCTGGGTATGATAAAGTAAAAATTAGCGCAAGCCCATTCGAGAAATTTGATTTAAAAATATATAATATGAGTGGCACATTAGTGCGGGAGAACTTGAACGTAAACTCAGAGACTGAGGTTGACATTAATGGCTTGCACGCAGGAGTTTATGCAGTCTACCTTTATAATTATCAAAAAGGTGCTGTTACAAAGAAACTCATCAAGTACTAAATTGACCACAAGAACCGGGGATTCTATCAGTTTGATATTCTCATATTATCGTATCGGATTCTAAGGTCAAAGTAAAACTGTGTACTCTGGTAATGCCCCTGACTCTTATTCTGTGAGCACCTCTTTTATTCCTTTTACCTTTCGACTTTTGTGGTATCGCAATGGGTATATTTTTTGCTTTCTGACCGAAAGACCTGATGAATAGGATCGTTGAGGGACAATCACCGATGTAACAAGTCGCCTAGTCCTTCTTACGCGCTCTTACTTTGGTCTTTTCTCTGATCCAATACTCCAACTGGAAGATGTCCTCTTCCTCCATCTTCTCGAAGAATATGTCCCTCAATTTTGGAAAGTTTGCCTCCAGGCTCTTTATCTTTTCCTGAATATCAGCGGCATTATCAGATTTATAGGACAACGCTTTTTTATACATATCCACA
>JAESRW010000126.1 GCA_016764395.1 Flavobacteriales bacterium | reverse complement strand
TCTACAAAAAGCAGGCATTAAAGGAACTGAAATCCCTGGAATAAGCAGCCGATGTTGCGAACGCTAACCATATTGGTAATTTATCTGCTGCCATCCCTTGTTGCGGCTCAGGATTTAACGCTTGTAGTGCGGGGTACTCTTACGGATAAAGAGAGTGGTGAGGCGCTTACCGGTGCACATATATGGGTCACGCAGCAGCGGGTAGGCGTTGTTTCTGATGCTGAAGGAAATTATCTCGTCAAAATAAGATGGCGCAAGAACATTTCCATCAAATTTTCCTTTGTCGGCTATAGCCCCGTTGAGAAGGTTTTGCCACGCAATTTGCAAGCGGACACCATTGAACTCAATATAAAAATGCAAAAGGTCCCATGGGAAATCGCGCCCGTCCAAATTACTGCCCGTAGCCATCCAGACACGGTTTTTGGCAGTTTTAAGTATTGTGTTGCAGACTTCGAATTCTATAAGGATAAGGTCCTTTTGCTTACTTATGCTTCTCGAGATCCAAAGGCTTCTACACTGATGCTGCAGGATAAATACGGAGAAATCCTGCTAACCGCTAAAGTCCCTGGGAATGCAACTTCTTTATTCATGGATTACGAGGATCGGTATTATGTGATTTGTGAAGACAACGTGTATAACATCAGCATTGAACCGGCCTTATTGCTTTTAGTGCCCTTGTCGACAGCCTACTTCAATGTCCACATAAAGCCAGGAATTGACATGATCGGGGACAAGATTATTTTCTCAGACTACAGATGGCACCACCCTGAGTTCTCCTATTATACGGTTTGGAGAAACGATACGGCGGTACAGGAGCTCAAAACTATTGTGGATGCAGCGTTGATGAGAATGTACAGGTTTGAATATTACTATCTGAATAATGAACAGCGCGTTGCTTCCTGGAAGCTGGCCGACCAGCACGAGGGCCTTGACGAATTTGATGTCGCAGCGAGAATGACCGGTTTTCAAAATTCGCTGTACTACGATGAGCTCTATGCACCCATGTTCGTGGTGAAGGACACGGTGCTCATCTTTGATCACTACGCAGATAAGCTCTATAAATTTGATAGACGGAATCGAGCAGTCGATTCAATTGCGATCGCCTATCACAAAAACAGGGGAGCCATGAAATGGAAAAAAGAACTGGTCAAAGATGACGGAACAGGTGATATCTATGCCGTGTTTCAAAAGAATGGTTATTACTATCTGAACCATGTAGACACGCAAAAAGGCACGTTGCACGGAGCGTTTAAGATGTCCGATAAGTATGCTGATAAAATGAAGATTAAGGATGACTATGTATACTATGTTTATGATCCACAGGATAAGTATCAGACGCCCTTCCTATACAAAGAGCGGATACAACTCTGATCAATGACGATAAGGTGAGTTTCTGATATCTTCACCTCCAATTATTGTTGTACTGTGATCCTCAGATGGATTCATAAATTGTCCGCAGCCTATATTTATCACACACAGTCCCATCAACTGTGTTTTCATTTGAATCAGGGATAGATCTAATACTGAAGAATTTCGGGTTAGCGGTATGTCTTTCATGGATAATACCTGATAGCCGATAAAGCTGACGGTCAAATCGATCGTCTCAGTGGGTAATGTGTTACGATTAATAGTGAGCTTATAATTTCCATCCATATCAGTGAAGGTCTGGGCAACAGAGGTGCCATTCTGCATGATAGAAATCATGGCAAAAGCCACCGGCTCGTTCTCCGTTTTGTCCATTACCCTTCCTGATATAGACAGATCCTGAATGGTGCCCTTGACCTTCGAGACCTTGATAGTGCCCCTCCTGTAAGACGCATCTATTAAATGCAGATTTTTATCCTGGGCCTTCACCTGGAAGATGCCCAATAAATGAAAAGAGACAAATGTCAGAAAGGCTACCATAGTTTTTCGATAAAGTTCAGGCGGTCGATGATACCACTTCTTGTGATAAGTGATTTGTTTTCGCTCAAATCGTTTGAACCTACCACATACATCTTCGAAATCCTCTATTTTGGAAAAACTGTTGGGCTGGGTGAAATCAATTACGGCCTTGCTACAAGAGCTGCAGAACCGCCCTTTGTCGTAGGGCGTCATCTGTTTCCAGTTTTCATGACAAGGCTTGGGTAGGTGAGGTGCTTTCATGCCGATGGATTGTTTGTGATTCGGCTATAGGACAGTCTGCAACGCCAAAATCCACACGCTCTCACTTGCAACTTGACAATGAAAGCAATGAAAGTTMAAAGGCTCCCTCGGTTGCACCAAAGTGAACGCGAGGGGGTAACAATGCACATACACACTGCTTACCCACTTTCTCCTTGCGAACTTAGCGCCACCTTTGCGCTCCTTGCGGTTAAATCAATCTTGACTACGCCAATTCTCCTTGTGAACTTTGAATCACCCTTGCATTACTTGCTGTTGAACCAAGCTTGTCCACGCAATGCTTCACCACCCTAACCTCTTTCCGCTCCGACTAATAAATTTTGAAGAATTTTTTAATGGAAGAAACAATTGATGTAGCCAAAATAGCCCCAAACGTAGCCAGGGCCATATCTTTTTGTGCATCCCAAATATCGCCCTGCATGCCAAGGTAGGCTGCGCCTTGTTCCGGGAAGACCACATCAGCAACGCCCCACTCCACAAGTTCATACARCCCRCTGGTSGATAARGTGATTTCTATTGGYRACACCCAAGCCACCCATGGAGGGWATTTGAGCCAGGATAAAAAGCACTCCCTCATCGGATAAGCCAGCAGAAATCCAAAGCTAAAATGTACAATTCTATCGTAGTGATTTCTGGAAGTGTCAAAGACGTCCTGCAGCCAATAGCCAAACGGATTTTCAGCATACGTATACATGGCGCCGTATATATGTAACAGGATATAGATTGTAAACAGCAGATAGCTCAGATCTGAAAACTGGTACTTCTTGTAGGTTACGATGAGGAATCCTAGAAACACAAACACAAGAGAGTTCTCCAGTATCCAGTTGGTCATATCGGGCGTCCCTATCAGGGTTGAGGCCCATACTATCCCAAAGATGGTGAGGAACCCCATCATCCATATATTGTTTAGAAATGAGGTCCTGGTCTCAGAAATCGCATTCGTGAATCTCATAGCTTGCCTATTGCCTATTGCCTATTGCCTATTGCCCATTGCCCATTGCCCATTGCCCATTGCCCATTGCCCATTGCCCATTGCCCATTGCCCATTGCCCATTGCCCATTGCCCATTGYAAATTGCCCATTGCCCATTGCAAATTGCCCATTGCCCATTGCAAATTGCCCATTGCCCATTGCCCATTGCCCATTGCCCATTGCAAATTGCCCATTGCAAATTGCCCACTGCCCACTGCCCAGTTGCATTTTCATTCATCAAAGTGTAGGTCTGATTATGCGTTGCTGTCTTCCAAGGTGTTGTTGGTATAGCTATTGACTCCCTGCTTGTTTAAAACCTATTTTCTTTCTTGGAGTTTCTTTTTATTTAATGAATTGTTTGAGGTAGCTGAAAATGAGCGCTATTTTTTCGTCCTGCCCGGATACTTTCTTTCTGATTTCTTCCATCTCTAGTAACAGGTCTTTTTGGGTGAGCAGCATTTCCCGCATCCTTACAAAAACATCTATAATTCTGATACTCATTTGTATCGCCATACCACTTTTTAGTGCATTGGCGAGCTGTAAGATACCGTGCTCAGTAAATGCCATTGGTAGGTAGCGGGTGCCGCCTCGCCCCTTTTTTGAGGTCGCAATTTGCGACCTCAAAGTGTTTAATTCTTCTATGGTTAACTCAAACATATAGCGCTCAGGGAAACGTTCATGATTCCTTCTCACTTGTTCTTTCAGACGTTTAGTCTCCACTCCATACAGTTCTGCCAGATCACTGTCAATCATCACTTTTTTACCTCTAATCTCATAGATCTTGCTCATTACTACTTCTTCTGGAATTACTATTTGCTTACGCTTATTCATTGATTTTTACTTTACTTTACTTTACTTTACTTTACTTTACTGCTTACTGCTTACTGCTTACTGCTTACTGCTTACTGCTTACTGCTTACTGCTTACTGCTTTAGCCTTAGCATTGGTTTCTTCATATTGTACAAGCCCTGAGCGGAGCCAAAGTTCGTTGAGCCATAGCTGTCCGTTGACTTCAGTTTCGTTGAAGGGCTGTCCATACTTACGGTATTCAGTCGGTGTAGCTCTATGACTTCAATGCTGATAAACCCAAACTCGTTGGTGACCTTGCCTTTGATCACATAGCATCCCGGTCCTCGGAAGGGATAGCGCCTTGCTACATCTGGAAATTGTACCGAATCAATCCAATGTCCCCGTTGATCGACAAACACGCCGAAGCTCATATAGTCCTTTTTGCTGGTACTGGTGCCCTTGACATGGATGAGGTACCCGATAATCGTCACTACCTTATCCACGTGAAAGGGGATTTCCTGTGCGGAAAATGGAATATCGGGCAGGTTCTCAACCAGTGCAAAAGGTGAGGTGTTAACGGGGAAGTGCAGGATTTCTATTTCGTCAAAGGCTGCTTCCAGTCGGTGATAATGGAGTGGGGGGAGCTTGAAGATTTTGGCTTCTGTATGGAAGAGCGTTTTGGCGGGTATCGTTGTTTTCTTGGTGTTCCCCATCAGGAAATGAGCATCCCACAGCAACTCTTTCTTGCCCTTTCCAGTAAACCGAAAGGCCCCAATTCGGATCAAGATCTTAAGCTGCTCCAGCGAGATGGCTACCCGGTTGATAAAGTCGGCAAGATCGCTAAACGGCCCTTCCTCATGCCTTGCAATGAGCATTGAGCGAATAGAATCCATATTGAGGTCACGCATGAGCCCCAGCCCCAGGTGAATGACGATGCCATTTATATTGGTTTTGCCATCACTGTTGTTTACGCAGGGTGACTCAATCTGTGCCCCGTGCATGCGGGCTTCGTGCACATATAATTCAGGACGGTAAAAACCTCCGCCATTATTGATGGTTGCTACGAGGTACTCCAGGGGATAATGTGCCTTGAGGTAGAGTGCCTGGTAACTCTCCACGGCATAGGAGGCCGAGTGTCCCTTGGAAAAGGCATAATTGGCGAAGCTCTCTATCTGTTTCCACACCTCATGAATAATGGCTTTGGGGTAGTTCTTTGCAGCGCAATTGGCGAAAAACTTGTCTCTCACCTTGTCGAATTCGTTTCGTTGCTTGAACTTCCATGACATGCCACGCCTCAATATATCCGCTTCAGCAAGGGTGAGTCCGGCGAAATAGTGGGCCACCTTTATCACATCTTCCTGGTATACCATCACCCCATAGGTTTCGGTCATAATATCGTAGAGCTCGGGCAACTCCCTCCGTGCAGCAGCGCGTCTTTCGGGGTGTCGGTACCGCAGAATATACTCTCGCATCATTCCACTTTTGGAAACTCCTGGCCTGATGA
>JAESRW010000294.1 GCA_016764395.1 Flavobacteriales bacterium | reverse complement strand
TCCTTGGTGATACAGAGCCTTACGACGCTGTTATCCTTGATTTGGGCCTTCCTATTATGGATGGTTACCATTCCCACCGTAGTGCATGTGATTCACAATCCTGCTTCACCAGATCAGAACATTCCAGATTCAGTGATCTATTCACAAATTGAGGTGCTCAATGAAGATTTCCGCAGAATGAATGCCGATGCTGTCAGTACCCGACTCATATTTGATTCTATTGCGGCAGATATTGAAGTGGAATTTTGCCTGGCGTCGTTTGATACAGCGGGCAACCCTATTACTGGTATCAATCGTATAGTTTCGACGGCAACAGCTTTTGACGTTGGGTTCGGTGGCATGAATGATATGAAGTTCGCTGCTTCTGGAGGAGCGGATGCGTGGCCGAGAGATCAGTATCTCAATATTTGGGTATGCAATATGACCTTTTTAGGACTTCCGTCTGCGCTACTGGGTTTTGCCCAATTCCCAGGTGATGATCCAGTCACGGATGGGGTGGTCATTCAGTACAACTTTATGGGACGCACCAATGATCCGGCCCAATCTGACTCCAGTGCAGGCCGCACGACGACGCACGAAGTAGGGCACTGGTTAGGCTTGAGGCATATTTGGGCCGACGATCACAATCCTTTCACCAATGTGGGCACTTGTGATTCCTCAGACTTTGTAGACGATACGCCCAATCAAGAAGGCCCTTCCAACTACACTTGTACGCTGGGCGCCAACTCCTGCTCTGCTGAATCGGCCTATTGGGGAACAACGGACCCGCCAGACATGGTTGAGAATTTCATGGATTACTCATCAGATTTGTGTGCCAACCTATTCTCTATGGGACAGAAAACGAGAATGTTGTCATTTTTAAATACGGATCGGCTGCCTCTGCAAAGCTCTCCGGCTTGTTCGGTAGTAGTCGCTAGCGTGAAAGAAATGAACGATCAGCTCTCTTTGGAAATCTATCCCAATCCAAGTTCTGGAGTTTTTCAATTACAGCAAGATGCCGGAAATTCTCTGCTGAATGTACAGATCTTCGATGTGATGGGGCAGCTGGTTTATAAATCCAATACTAGAACAACGACAATTGACCTTAGGCATCTGGATGCTGGGGTATATATGCTCCAGGCAAGCGATGCCAAGGCATCTACTTCAAAACGGCTACTGATTTCTAAATAACCAAAATTCTGGAGAAGGTTGGCGCGTTCGCCGGGCTTATCTGTGAATTACAAATGTTTTCTTTTCAGGAATGGGCAAGCTTCATTTAGCGGGACTCTCCGTATTGACCGGGATTCTGCTCGCGTTTGGATGGCCGGCTATTGGAAATTTCAGCCCCTTCCTCTTCCTTGCATTTATCCCACTGCTCTTTGTCGAGCATGAGTTAAGCCAATCCAGCAGATCATTTATCGCGTATCCGCTGCTGGCCTTTGCCACCTTTAATATGCTTACTACGTGGTGGRTCTATTCCGTGAGTGAGGGATTTACCACTAAAATTTTCGTGCTCCTTGCCGCCGTTRCGGTCAACTCCATGATGATGACCGTTGTATTTTCACTCTTCCGCTATACCAAGAAACACCTCGGGGGGCGCCGGGGCTATATCGCCCTCATCACTTTCTGGATGGCTTTTGAATATTTTCACCTTAACTGGGAACTTACCTGGCCGTGGTTAACGCTGGGCAATGGATTTGCCAACCAGGTAACATGGATTCAATGGTATGAATATACCGGTGTATTTGGCGGAACTTTATGGATATTGCTTGTTAACGTGCTGATCTTCCAAATACTGAAACGAGCCATGTTTGACGGTATTACCCTACAAGAAAACACACCCACACTGGTACTAACCGTTATTATATTGATCACCCCGATTATCATCTCGCAATTAATGTATCACAACTATCATGAAGYAGAACATCCGGTGGAAGTGGCGGTTGTTCAACCCAATATAGACCCTTACAACGAAAAATATTCAACCACCGGGGAGGAGCAGCTCATCAAAATGTTAAACCTTGTTGATAGCCACACTGAAGGTGAGCTGGATTATATCGTAGCCCCGGAAACTGCTTTGAGCGGAGATATTCAAGAAAATATCATTGATAAGTCCTTACCCGTACACATCGTTAAAAAGTTCCTCAACCAACGTCCCAATACTGCCCTGGTAGCAGGCATGTCTTCATGGCGATTGCTTGACGAGGGGGAAAAATCTCTCACAGCAAGAACGTTTGTGAATAGGGATGCGCGTTATGATATGTACAATGCCGCTATTCAGATTGGAAAAAACAATCCGTCACAGATTTATCATAAATCAAAGCTGGTTCAGGGCGTAGAGAAGATGCCTTTTGCTTCTTTACTGGCGCCTTTGGAGAAATTCGCGCTGGATATGGGTGGCACAACCGGCAGTCTGGGTAGCCAGGAGGAAGCAAGTGTATTCAGCTCAGACGCACATAAGCTGAGTATTGCACCAGTCATTTGTTATGAATCCATTTACGGTGAATATGTGGCGAGCTATGTACTAAAAGGTGCTTCTCTAATTTTTATCATGACAAATGACGGATGGTGGGATGATACGCCAGGCTACAAACAGCATTTGGCATATGCCCGTTTAAGAGCCATAGAGAACAGGAGATCTATTGCACGATCGGCGAATACAGGTATTTCTTGTTTCATTAACCAGAGAGGAGACGTTCTAGCTGCCAGCGAGTGGTGGAAAGAAACGGCTATTAAAGCTACGCTCAATGCCAACAACCAGCTGACGATATATACCCAAACAGGAAATTTTTTGGCACGTATAGCCTCCTTTCTTGCTGTCGCATTACTGATATTCAGCTTTGTAAATTCAAGACGAGAAGATACACTGGCCCAACTGTAGATATTCCCCATTAACAATTGTTGTGATTCGGATTGTTTCCTGACACGTGTATCAGCTTTCCTGCTCCCTAATTGTCCAGATTGGTCATCTCACCAGAATTTAGAGACTCAAAGAATAAACCATTCGTATAATCATATATCTTCGCTGTCTGCATGAACTCAGGTGTATTTTTTATTGAATAAATCTGCGGATTGGACTGAATTAGGGATATTTGCAAACTGTAATTTTCACTGCTTCAAAATTTATTAAGTCAATCTACTATGGACAAATTTGACGTAACCGTAATTGGATCTGGGCCGGGAGGCTATGTTGCAGCCATACGCTGTGCACAACTCGGCATGAAAACCGCAATTATTGAGCGGTACAACACCTTGGGCGGTACCTGTCTCAATGTTGGTTGTATTCCTTCAAAAGCGCTACTGGATTCATCCGAGCATTTTCACAATGCCCAGTCTAAATTCAAGGAGCACGGAATCAACATCAAGGACCTCAAAGTTGATCTGAAGCAAATGATCAAGCGGAAGAACGAGGTGGTGGAACAGACCAGCGGCGGAATCGGGTTCCTGATGAAAAAGAACAAGATCGAAGTGATCCAGGGACACGCGACTTTCAAAGACAAGAACACCATCGAGGTTCAGCCTGATAAGGGCAAGAAGATTACCGTGGTAACTGCAAAGACCATTATTGCAACCGGCTCCAAACCCATGAGTTTGCCTGGTATCGAGATTGATAAAAAGAGAATCATCTCCTCCACCGAAGCGCTCAATTTAAAAACCATTCCCAAAAGCCTCATCTTAATTGGTGGTGGCGTAATTGGGTTAGAACTAGGATCTGTTTTTGGGCGAATGGGAACCAAAGTCACCGTTTTGGAATACATGGATTCTATCATTCCAACTATGGACAAGGCCCTTGGAAAAGAACTCGCTAAGTCATTAAAGCCATTGGGTTTTGAGATTTTGGTCAACCATAAAGTAACCGGAGCTTCAGTAAAAGGAAATGTGGTCACCGTGGCAGCGGAAGACAAGAATGGCAAGAAAGTATCGGTAAAAGGCGATTATTGCCTGATGGCGGTGGGCAGAAAGCCCTATACGGACAATCTTGGTCTGGAAAACGCAGGAGTGAAGCTTGACCCACAAGGCCGCATTGAGGTCAATGACCACTTAGCAACCAGCACAGAAGGCATTTATGCGATTGGTGATGTTATCAAAGGCGCCATGCTTGCGCACAAAGCTGAAGAGGAAGGAGTTCTCGTTGCAGAACAGATGGCAGGACAAAAGCCACATATCAACTACCGCCTGATCCCTGGCGTGGTTTATACCTGGCCCGAAGTGGCTAGCGTAGGATATACCGAAGCGGAGCTAAAGGCCGACGGGCGCAATTTCAGATCGGGCAGCTTTCCTTTCAAAGCCAGTGGGCGTGCAAGAGCAAGCATGGATCTGGAAGGCTTTGTAAAAGTACATGTTGATGCAGAAACGGACGAAATCCTCGGTGTTCACATGATTGGGCCGCGTGCGGCGGATATGATAGCTGAAGCGGTTGTGGCGATGGAATACCGTGCATCGGCTGAAGACATTGCTCGAATGAGTCACGCGCATCCAACATTTACGGAAGCTATGAAGGAAGCTTGTCTCGATGCCACAGGCAAAAGGGCCTTGCATATCTAGTGTACCGATTACTAAGTTAGCGGCACACTAGGTGAATTTTGTTCTTTCGGTTAAACAAGTGAGACACTCCTAAAATAGACAAAGATCATATCGCGAAGTACGCAAATGATTCAACTTATAAAGTGGGCGGGTTTGCCATTCAGACTGATCAATTTCAGCTATGGTTGAATTGAAAGCTGTGGAGCTATTCCTGTCTTTATTTTCCACTCTGTTATAGGGGCATTTAAGACGCATCAGGCTCTTATTTTTTACATTTATTCCGACATAAATGTCATTCATATCCATGTGTTTTGTTTATCTTGTAGTGGCATAAGCAGGTGATTTTGATGTGTTCTTCTTGGAACTAATTCCATACACGAAATTGCATTTGGCTTATGCATTTTTTAATATTCAAACAGGATAGTCAAACACCACGTTACACGAACATGATTAAGGGCCTGCTAGAACGCCAAGGGGATGATTTTATGAAGCGTTGCATATCACCACTAAAAAATAAATTATAGACAGATGAAAACAGGAGTTCTATTAATCAACCTCGGCACACCCGATAGCCCTTCCACAAAGGATGTAAGGCGATATCTCACTGAATTCCTCAATGACCCTTATGTCATCGATCTTCCCTGGCTCAAGAGGAAGCTCTTGGTAAACCTAATTATTGTGCCTTTTCGGGCTCCTAAATCTGCTAAAATTTATCAGGAAATCTGGACCAAAGATGGATCACCACTGATGATCCATGGACTGGCGTTGAGAGAAAAACTCCAACATTCCCTTGGAGATCAATTCGGCGTCCATTTCGCCATGCGCTATCAAAACCCGAGCATCAAATCTGTGCTTAAAGAGATGAGCAGCAAAAACTACGACAAGATTATTGTCTTACCGCTCTTTCCTCAGTATGCGAGTTCTTCAACGGGTTCTACGAT
>JAESRW010000329.1 GCA_016764395.1 Flavobacteriales bacterium | reverse complement strand
CATTCAAGGTCCGCATTCTTAATACCCTTTTGTGCGAAACCACCGTTGAATCCAGCTGAGAGGTTGTGCTTGTCACTAAGCTTGACTATCGCCGACAGAGCACCCAGAACTTGAGTGGTTCCAAATTCAGATTTTCCAGCTTTATCAGTGAATACCGTAAGACCTGCACCAAGTAGCACTTTGTTAATCTTATTCTTAAATATTCCACCATCAACTGAGAACATACTGGTGGTGTATGGATTTCCAATGCTTGACCATTGACTCCTGTAATTGACTATAGCTCGGATATCTCCATTAAAGAATCCAGCCTTTGATGGATTCATAAACAACGGAGTTTCATAGAACTGGGAGAAGTGAACATCTTGTGCATTCACAGAACCTGCCAACACTAATGACAATGCCGTAATACCTAGCAGGTGTTGTAGCTTTCTTTTCATATGCTTTAGTGTACCAGGGTTATATCTCCTTTTTCCTCCTGTATGGATTCATCAGAAAAGATGACCTTCACATAGAATACAAACACGCCAGGATTCATTACTGAGCCTTTGAATTGGCCATTCCATCCATTCAGTTTGTTTGCATTTTTATCTGAAAACACCTGGAAGTCTGTGTTCTCAAATACTTTCTCACCCCAGCGGTCATAGATGATAAACTTCTCTACTGTCTTAATTCCAAGTCCCTGTACAAAGATGTAGTCGTTCTCCCCATCGCCATTCGGCGAGAAGATATCTGGAACGTACAATGAGATTTTGTCATTCACAATAACAGAAATGGTATCCGAGTTCGAACAGCTGTTTGCAGCTGTACCGAACACCACATATTCCGTTGTAGTTATCGGAGTTGCCACTGTCGTTTGACAGCTGGTGCAACTCAATCCAGTTGAAGGCGTCCAGTTGTAAAAGAGCCCGCCAGAAGCGGTGACAGATACGGAGCCACCCAATGCAATGGTTTCATCTGGTCCCGCGGATATTATGGGCAACACCAGGCTGTTTACAGTTGCTGCTGCTGTTTGGATGCAACCGCTTCCATCTTCTACGGTTACAGTATAAGGCCCGGAGCTTAATCCGGTAGCAGTTGCAGTTGATTGAGTGAGAAGATCATCCCAGGTGTATGTAAAAGAACCAGCACCTCCCGTGGCTGTTGCAGTAGCACTAGCTGTGGATTCTCCCATGCAGTTGTCAGTGGCGGATGCCGCGACGACAATTGCTGCAGGTTCGCTAATCGTTACGTTTCCTGAAGATGTGCATCCAACAGCATCGGTAATATTTACTGTAAATGTTCCTAGTGCCAGTCCCAGGGCAGACATCGTTGTTTGTGCAGAAAGGTCATCCCACAAATAGGTGTATGGGCTTGTACCACCTGTAACAGCTGCCGTTCCATCGCCATCATTAGCAGCAAAGCAGGTAATATTAGTCGATGCCATTGCAACAACAATGGCTGTTGGCTCCGAAACGGTGGTATCCAGAATCGAAATGCAACCAACGCCATCTGTAATTGTGACGCTGTAAGACCCGGCAGCCAGGCCCGTAATGTCTTCAGTTGTCGCTGAATTAGACCATGCATAGGTAAGCGGATTGCTTCCTCCGAGTACAGTAATTGAAATCGTTCCATTTGCATCGCCATTACAGGCAAGGTTCACCACTGAATCCGCGGTGATAGTAGCACCTCCAATATTGCTGATGCTTACATTGGCAGTTGCCAGGCAGTTATTGGAATCTGTCACTGCAACAGTGTACGAATTAGCAGCCAGCCCAGTAGCAGTAGCCGTAGTTTGCGCAGATGGATCATTCCATATATACGTATACAGCCCAGTTCCTCCAGCAGGAATGGCCGTTGCTGATCCATCACTGACTCCACAGGCTGCATCTAGGGTCGAAGTTGTAATTGACAATGTGGTAGGTTCGGTAACCGTGAGGCTGTCCGTAGCGGTACAACCATTGGCATCTGTAACGGTTACAATGTAGGTTCCGCTGGCTATGTTTAAAAGATCATTAAAATTGGCTACAGTACCCATTGTACTATCCCCCGTGGACCATACAAAATCCCAAGGCGAGGTTCCGGTATTAAGGTTGTTTACCCCTGCGAATCCATCAACCGCACCGGCACATGTCACATGATTGTAAACAGTGGTGGCGAGAAACATCGCACTAGGATCCATTAGTACCACACTGTCTGAATTTATGCACCCGTTTGCATCTGAAACTAGAACAAAATATGTTCCGGCTGACAGGCCGTTCACTGTATGTGATGTGTCAGGAGTATTGAAAAGCGTATCCCCGGTGGACCACATATAGTTGTACGGGGTGGCTCCATAAGTAGCAAAAACGGTTGCAACCCCATTCGAATCTCCATTACATAGTACTGATGTATCCTGCACAACGCTAATGGTTACGTCCAATGGTTGTTCTACTGTTGTGCTATCTGTTGCGGTACATCCCTTGTTATCCGTTACTGTTACGTAATACGTCCCAGCCGTCAAGCCTGTAGCACTGTCAATTAGAGCAGCAGTATTAAAGGTGCTTGATCCGCTCGACCATACATAATTGAAATTGGATGTCCCACCGGCAGATGTGGTCGTAGCCTTTCCATCGGAAAACCCATTGCAGCTCGTACTGTCCGCCACTGTTGTCAAGCTTAAGGCAGTTGGTTCAGTTAGTGTAGCGGAAACTGAATCCATGCAACCATTCGCGTCGGTAATAATGGCCTTGTAAGTACCTGCCGGAATCCCAGCGGCTACCGAATCTGTTTGGTTGAAAGGGTCATCCCACAAGTAGCTATAGGGTCCTGTGCCACCTGTTGGCGTTACCGTTGCCGATCCTGTAGAGTCTCCGTTACAGCCTACCAAAGTAGAATCAGATATACTCACGCCCAATATTGAAGGCTCAGACACTGTAACAGTGGTTGAATCCATACACCCGTTATTGTCTGTTATAACTACTTTATACATTCCTGCACCAATGCCATTGGCAACAGAATCTGTTTGGTTCGAAGGGTCATCCCATTGATAGGTGTAAGGTGAGACTCCACCAGATGCATTGACCACAGCTGAACCGGTTAAGTTTGAGTTACAGTCAACATCCGCAATCGAAACAATGCTAAGACTAATGGCAGCAGGTTGAGTAATTGTGGAGGTTGCCAGCGCGATGCAGCCAGCATTGTCGGTTACCGTGGCTGTGTAAGCTCCTGCAGGAATTCCATTGGCAACTGAGTCAGTTTGAGCAGAAGGATCATCCCACAGATAAGTGAAGGGAGCCGAGCCTCCTACGGGTGTCACGGTGAGGGAGCCTGTCGAGTCTCCATTGCAAAGTACCTGGATGTTAGCGGTAATGTTTGCTGTTCCACCACCGAGGTTGTTGATGTTCTGAGAAATCGAATCCTGGCAACCGTTTCCGTCTGTTACTATAACTTGATAAGAAGCTGCTACTAAGGCGTTGGCCACAGAATCCGTCTGGGCACCAGAGTCATCCCATAAATAAGTATATGCCCCAGTACCACCACTGGGTGTGACGGTCACCATACCATCTGGAGCACCGCAATTAGCGTCAGAAAAAGCAGAAATTACCAACGTTAATGCTGGAGGCTCCGTAAGCGTAATGATATCAGAATCACTACAAGCATTCGCATCAGT
This sequence comes from Flavobacteriales bacterium, assembly GCA_016764395.1. Taxonomy (GTDB): domain Bacteria; phylum Bacteroidota; class Bacteroidia; order NORP154; family NORP154. The sequence goes on along the minus strand of JAESRW010000329.1, from coordinate 1,849 downwards.
AATTATGACCTGGTATGTGCCGGCCAACAATCCGGTGGCTATTGCGTTGGATTGAGCTGAGGGGTCATCCCAAAGATAGGTATAGGCTGTGGTTCCACCTGCTCCAATTGCGGTAATATCACCGGAGGTGACTCCATTGCAGATTAAATTCGTAGATGCCGTTATCGTTGCCGTTAATGCGGCTCCAGGCTGGGTAATTACAATGGTTGCTGAGTCCGAACAGCCATTGCTATCGGTGACCATTACCTCATAGGTTCCCGCGACTAATCCAGTTGCTGTTGAACCGGTTTGTGCCCCGCTGTCGTCCCAAAGAAAAGTATAAGGAGTTACCCCTCCACTGGTCGATACTGTTGCTGACCCGATGGAATCACCAAAACAAAGGATCATTGTAGAAGCCGTAATTGCCACAGTCAGGGGGGTAGGTTCAGTAATAGTTACTGATCCGGAATCTAYACATCCATTAGCATCAGTTGCTATCACCGTGTACGATCCAACKGTCAAYCCTGTAGCAATAGAGTCMGTTTGAATCGGRCTAGTATTCCAAGAGTARGTAWATGGSGGGAYTCCCARRGTGTCYACGTATACGGTTGCGGATCCAGTRCTATCAGCAAAACAAAGTACATCAACTGATGTGATCGAGTCTAYGCCACATCCTGARCAATTAGMCGATGCAAATATAAASGTGTTCGCGTCAATTTCACAYGATACGTTCGTCCACCATCCTATTTGTCCATCTGCGTAAGTTTTTATCCCGATGCTTAAATCAGCACCTTGAACACAGGTRTTTGAGGTGGTTATCTGAAAACATACTTGCCAAGTAAATCCGCTTCCAGCCTCCTGGCATTGACAAGGCCCCCCGCATTTTCCGTCCCCCCAACTCAGATTCGGGTCGTTGTTATGGGTAGGGCATGGGCCACAATTGTTGAGATAAAACCATCCCCCAGTGTGATTAACGGTATCTCCGGTAACATTATGAAGAACTGCAACACCACCGGAATCTGCAGACTCCCACACCCAAACTCCAAAACCATCCGCGGATGCTAACGGGGTTGTGGTGGTAAAAGTTGAAAGATCCCAGCCAGCGCCAAAAGAAGGGACTATTCCAGAGAACCAGTTGCAGTCAATTTTCTTATAGGGATCAATAGTGTAACAGTACTCGACTGTTGTGCCCGGTCCGTATGTTCCCGGGTTTTGTCCACCACTTGTATCTGGAGCTGGAGTTGCAGTTAACGTGTCACCCGTATTGCATGCACTGGGATCTGGAAAGCTGCGAACACATAGCTGAAAATCACCTGTATTGCCGGTTTCAGAGCTGATCACTAAAGAATACGTGGTTCCCGTAGTTGAATTGAAACCCGTTACACTTGCAGTGCTGTCTGTCCCCGTTGCACAGCCCTGAACAAAGAACGATCCGCAGTCCTCCGTCATTAATGTCATTTGAACATCTGGAAAATCGGCAGTGATCCAAAAATCCAGCTGCCCGTCAGTTGCCGTAAATGTATAGAAAACGGTCGCACCGGAGATGTCATCGCATGCATTGCCCGTAAGACTAATTGTATTGGTGCTTGCACCCGTATTGCAACCTGAAACGCATATGGTGCCGCCGCTGGTTAATACAATAGTATCCGCTAAGTTGCACTCCTCATTGGGCGGATTGTTGCATTGTGCCAAAAGAGTAAGACTGCCCAATGAAAAAAGCGTGATTAGCAGTAAAAATTTCATTGGGTATTTCACGCAGTTCTTCATTCCCGTGTCACAAAATATCAGATTACGGTTTATCTGTTTATTTAAGACAATAGAATGGAGCATTCCCCCTATGCAAGAAGGGAATAATTAGTTGCTAATCCAT
>JAESRW010000293.1 GCA_016764395.1 Flavobacteriales bacterium | reverse complement strand
CAGTAGAAGCTATTTAACAATCGTGATTTTGCCGACGTAAAAGTGTGGGAGATCCAGGAAGTCTGTGGTTTCGAACACGTAGACGTATACTTCTTGCTCAGCGACTTTTTTGCCATCATTTGCTATTCCGTTCCATCCCTCCAACGGGTCGCTTGTTTTAAAAAGTACATCTCCCCATCGGTTGTAAATGACCATACTGTAGGTCTTCAATCCTTTCCATTTTGCATTGAATAGGTCATTCAATCCATCTCCATTGGGCGTAAAAGTGTTGGGAACGTGGAACACGTATTCGCAATCCACCTCAATCAGCACACTGTCACGCGCCACCGATGATTGGCAGGAATCAGTTACGGTAATCGTGTAGGTTGTGCTTTGGGCTGGGTTAACCATGGAACCCGACGCAGAACCTGCATTGTTGTCCCATGAATAAGAAAGTGGGCCAAATCCACCTGATGCAAATGAAGATAGTGCCACGCGGAAGTTACATATGACCGTATCTCCCAATACTTCAACTTCCACAGGAACCACATCAGCAATTTGGGCGGAGGCAACAAAAGTGTGCGGACAAAACGCCGTGTCATTATCAGGCGGATTGATGATAATTACAATGTTTTCCACCCCTTCATCGGTTCCGTCCAACAATGTTTCAATTTCCAGCACCGCAGAAATATCCCCTGCCGGAATGACGATGCTATTGGGAATATCTTTATAATCAGATAATTCCGTAGCCGAACCCACGATATCAAATTGTACCGTATAATCGTACGTAAGTTCGGTAGGTATGGTAAAGACAAACTCTGTATTCTTACAGCCTTCGTAGGCTAAATTGCCCGCATTGGCAACCGATCCTAAAATGGTTCTGACATCTACAATTACATCGGATTTGGTGAATGTGTTCCCGCACGTGTCACTTACGGTTATCGAATAGGTGGTTGAATCAGTTGGGTTGACAATTGTTGAGGACTGGTTATCCCCTGTGCTCCACACATAAGATATTGGACCCACCCCACCCAATGGCGTTGCAACGAGCGTAACAGCATCACCTGGACAGATTAGCTCATCCTGCGCGTCCACAGTAATTGGGTTGACATTCTTTATAACAATCGTGTCCTGAAAAGGAATAACAAAGCATATTGTATCGGTGCTGTCTCTCGGTAAAGTCAGGATAATGGTCTCATCGCCTTCCGCATCGCTATCGCTTTGAGCAAAGATGATAACATCAACAGAATTGGTACCGGCTGGGATCACCACACTATCGGGAATGGTGGTATAGTCCCCTCCATTGGTAGCGGAACCACTAATGGCATAATAGACAATCAAGGGTCCGGTGGAAGTATCCGTTCTGGATATCGTGAAAAGTGCATCACGACAGCCTTCGTAAGCGGTATCTTTTAGGGAGCTAATGGTAGGGGGAGGGCTGGTAATTAATACGTTCACTACTTCAATCGCCACTGGATTGCCACAGGTATCCGACACTGTAACGGTATAGGTCGTATTGATATCTGGTTGGATGTTCAGAAATTGATTGGACCCTACCGTATCGGTCCCATCAGACCAGGAGTATGTCAAAGGAGGAACACCGCCCGCCCCGGCGGCTTGTATCACTGCTGCTACTCCACCACACATAACGGTGTCCGCGCTGGCTTGAACCGTAATTTCGTTCACATTAAGAATAAAGAGGGTGGCTACTGAAGGATTCGGGCTTGCACACACACTGCCTGATGTATCCGGAATTGTCGTGATAATAATAGATTCATTGGCCTCTGACAAACTATCTATCAGTGGCTGCAATAGGAGGTCTATGGATGACTGCCCTGCTGGAATTACAATACTGTCAGCAATAAATGCATAGTCTATTCCATTTGTAGCACTTCCTGTAATGGTAAAATAGACGGTTTGGGCACTGGTCGTGGGTCCAAAGCGTACAAATGTGAAGCTTGCTTGCGAACAGCCCTCGATCGCAATAAGGTTACTAGTTGGGCCAACGGAAAGTCCTCCAACGTTTACCGTTACATCTTCTGTTAAAATTGCTGTTCCGCAATCATCGGTAACCGACACCGTGTAGGTGGTGCCAACACTCGGGCTCGCTACCGGATTGGGACAAGTTGTACAGTTCAGCCCCGTACTGGGTGTCCAGGTATAGACGTAATTCGGTATTCCTCCTGATACATTCGTGTTGAGCTGAACAAAGTCTCCCGGGCAGATAGTTGTGTCATTGAGTGCCTGAAGTACCAGTGGTTCGGTATTGATAATCGTGATGGTGACCGTGGATGGCACATCATCCAGGCAAGTGGCATTGTTCAAATTTGCTGGAATGGTAATGGTAATATTCTCCACACCTTCTGGAAGCCCGTCTAACATCGCAGCAAAATAGAATTGGATGGAAGAGGAATCAACTGGAATGATTACACTATCGACTAAAAAATCATAATCAACGCCATTGGTAGCGGTTCCGGAAATGTTGAAATTAATGGTTAAAGGACTGGTGGTAGGGCCCGCCCGTGAGAATATAAGTAGAAGAGAATCACAGCCTTCAACCATGGTGGCTACTGATGTACCTACCTCGCCAACTTCGACTTGAATTCCAACTGCTCCGAAACTTGCCGCTTCCAGAAATACTCCTGAGTCAAAAATGCCATCCCCTGCATCGGCTACGGCTATTTTCATGTGGTACGTTTGACAAGGCTCCAGAATTGTTTGTGCGGTGAGCACCGTTGTAAACCCATCATATTGGATGCTTTGGCCACCTTGCGCTTCATTGTCAACAAAGAAGACAGTACTGTTCAAGCCCGGATCACCAGGACCGCCACATCCTCCTGCCTGTCCGGCGGATCCCACCGTGCCATTGTTCACCGAGTTGATGCCTACGTAGGTACTTGAATTTGGAATCAAGGCAATATTTCTTGCGCCGTTGGAAAACGGGCCCGTGACTCCAGGTCCGCTAACGAAAAATCCAAAGACATCATTGAAACCTGAACACACAAATTCGTTATACTCTTCGGATGCAAAGACATATCTRAAACTGATTCCATCRGTGACMGTCTCAAAATCAAACTCYAGAACTGCCGCATTAAAYGTTGGAAARCCAGCCAATTGGGTTAGGTCTGGGTCGCCGGGTGTGCCRTTGTCGACACCGTCTGATCCCGAATCATTGGGGCCKGCAGCATCRTTRATRTTGCCCGTGTTRATCAGAACYCCGTCTCCAATACCGATATTGGTACCGCTWCCCTGAAAAAAACCRATCATATCCGCATTCGCTCCGGTAGGAAGRGAGAGKGARCCATTGAACTCAACATTGGTYACCACGATTCCAGTATTCAACAATACACTTTGTACAAGGAAAGTCTGATCRTCAAAAGGGGCRTTATTGTCYACAACCAGCTGCCCTTTGCCTATTGTAGAATAGGCCAGGAGTAGGACTGTAATAACAATCTTCGTATGGTACTTCATCGATTTCACACGCATCTATCTTAACTGGCTACGAAATCCAGTGGCGGACGTTTCAAAAATGTGTCTTGTTAGGTGTTTAGCAAATACTCAAATATACAAAAGTCAATAACCCATTTAAGACGGCCCAATCGCACTTGGTTGCCTTTCAATTAGCGTATAACGGTAACATGTCCAACATAAGTATGCGGTAGGTTCCGAAAGTCTATAATTTCAAAAACGTATACATACACATCCTGTTGTATGGGCTCTTTACCTTTGTTCGCTGTGCCACTCCAGTGTATGCTTGGATCTATTGATTCAAAAATGAGGTCGCCCCATCTATTATAGATGGACATTTTGTAGTGTTTGATCCCAACTCCCTGACCATAGAAGAGGTCATTGTTGCCATCTCCGTTTGGAGAGAAGCTGTTCGGGGCGAAGAAAATATATTCCGGCTTTACATATACATAATCATAGGCGGTATCGGTACAAAGTCCGTCAGAAACGATCTGTGTGATGGTAATGAGCCCGGTATCATTAATGGAGAATTCTCCCTCGCAAAGTGGAAGCGTATCTCCATTGGCAAATATCAAAATACAACTTGCTCCACCAGAGGAAATATCGGAAACATAAACAACAGGATCAAAGACTGATACCTCCTCAGGAGAGGCAGAAATGGCCGCATTAGGGATGGCACTTACCACAACATTGATATCGGTGCTCATTGTATCTGATCCGCTACACACGTCATGACTTATCGTCAGATTCACGGTGTAGGTCCCTGCATTCATATAGGTATGAGATGGCTCTCGCATTGAATCGGTGTTCAGTGGGCCTGAGAAGGGGTCACCAAAATTCCAGGCATACCTTAAGCTGGAATCATTGGGAGTAGACGTATTGATAAAATCAGCATCAAGCGGCGCACAGCCAGTTGAACTCAGCAAACCAGCTTTGGCGATCGGTTGCGGAATTACGTTCACCGTTACGGTATCCGTACCCCAACAATTGTCAATGTCAAATCCTGTAACACTGTATGCTGTGGTATCTGTAGGCGTCACTGTTAAAAGGCTTCCTGGGTCGCCAGTGGACCATGTGTATGTGTTGCCTCCCGTTGCAGTTAATACGGCAGCATCACCCAAACAAATTGCGATATCAGCGCCGGCAATGATGGTTGGTGCATCCTTGACATTAACCGTAACCAGGTCCGAGTCCGAGCATCCTATAAAGTCAGACACTGACACCGCATAGATGGTTGTGCTATCTGGATATACCGAGATTGAAGCGGTAGTTTCTGTGGTGCTCCAAATAAATGTAGAGGCGCCTGAAGCGGTGAGGATTGCTGTGTCGCCTTTACAGATGGTTACATCCGGCCCCGCCTCTGCTGTAGGTGGTGGATTAACAATTACTTGTACTGAATCGATGTCTCCACAAGTTCCGCTACTGACGTTAACAGTATACCAGGTTGTAACTAAAGGAGAGGCCTTCGGGTTGGCAATATTAGGGTTGTTTAAGCCTGCTGTAGGGGACCATAAATAAGTAGCGCCACCTGAGACAAAGATGTCGACCGAATCACCCAGGCAAATACCAACCGGACCGCCAACAATGGCCACAATGGAATCTTGAACAGTAACTTTCAAAGTGTCCTGACCAGAACAGCCATTAAGATCGAATACTGTGACGATATAATCCGTGGTAGCGCTAGGTGAAGCCGTGGGATTGGGCATATTGGCGTTCACCAATGTGCTGTCTGGTGACCATGAATAGGCAACCCCGCCCACTGCGTTAAGCTGTACTGAATTCCCTGGACATACAATGACATCAAACCCAGCAAGCGCAATCGGCGTTGGCAACATGGAGATATTCACGGTATCTTGTGTTTGGCATCCGTTATCGTCAATAACGAGCACCATATATTGGGTATTGGGTATTGGTGTCTGGTGAGGCATCGGGCGATGGGCAGGCTTGACAAGACAACGTGGACATGGGAGACCAGATATAACTTGTGCCGCCCGAAGCTGATAAAGTGACCAAACCACCCGGACATATTGCGGTGTCTGGGGAGGTAACCGGGATCGGAAGTTGGTGCAC
>JAESRW010000303.1 GCA_016764395.1 Flavobacteriales bacterium | reverse complement strand
GGTAATATCTGGTATGCCGTCCGACCCCACATCTACTGAAGTATCAATATCGACGTAGTACTCATTGTACCCGGTAAGGTCTGCCGCGCCGTCCTTCCACGTCGAGCCGGTGTCCACCGTTAACTCTGTTCCGCCCGTCAAAAAATTACTATTTCTAGTACTGAGAAAATTAGATACGTTTCGTGTCGTTCCGTCAGGGTAGGTCAATGTAAAATAAATGTCGTTATCTGTTAGGGTGTCGGTTGATGTTAGGTGAATTCGCAGTGTTCCGGTGGTGGTTAGCGCTGCCCGAAGCGTTGGAAAATCAAACCAAAAAGGGTTAGTGACTGACAAGATTGATGATGTTGTGCATTCTAAACTAACTTTCATGCCACTACTGTAAGGTGTTGAATCGTCTCGGTGAACGCCAGAGACATCTTGGTCTTGCACTGTGCATCCGTTCGAGATTACTGTGTGCTGATACTCCGAGTGCGCGGAATCGTCTGAGCTGCCAGTAACAACCATCCTCTTGTCAGAAGCTGGCAATTGGTTATCGGTAAGAATTACTCCACTCTTTAGCAGGCAATCTTTTAAACGTATATCTAACCCGTGGTAGTTATAAACATCGCTATATATAATCTTATCTACATGCGATAGGTCCACCCCAGTGAAGTGCGCTCTTCCTCCCCCACCGCCAAATCCGTACCCAAAAAGCCCGTTAATCGACCCGCCCACCGAGTTATAGACTCTGCCACCCGTCATGCAAAGGGTGGAACCGCCCTGTACGTTAAGACGCGCTCCCGTGTGTTGTATGTCTATGTCGCTATTCACTAGTTTAAGCAGGCACCCGTCTTTAGACGCTGCGTTCATAATATCCGAGTTTCCCGCTAGGATTAGATTGCATTCTTCGGCTACTATCCGCCCGTTGGTTGTCCCAGCATTAAAGTTATCCTCCGGTTTTAGTGTCAAGCCGAACAAGAACAAACCTCCGCGAAGGTAATAACCGGCGTTACTATCCCCGCTTAACATTTTCTCAGAAGCACCGGGGCTAGGTATGTCAGCATTAGAACTGCTAACAGAAATTATAGCCCTTGGGCTGCCTCCGCTTTCATCACCATAATACGTAATGCTGCCGTTGTCGGTCTTAATATAATCGTGGTCGTTCGCCACCAATATAATATCGCCCGCCGCGTATGGCGTAGATGGTACGCTGTAAACGTCTTCTATTTTGTTGTAGTACGCACTGGCACCCATTGCAGCAAAAGAACCCGTTCTAAGCGTTGTAGACCGTCCGGCATCCAAGGTAGCTGTACCACCTAATAGCACATAGAAAAAATTCATTACACAATCCCCACATAGGCAGAAATCACCGCCGCGTTTGCTTCAAGCTCTGCCCACTTGGCTTTTGCTGCGATCACCTCCTCAATTGAGCAATTAAGGGCAATTGAATATTGTTCATCTGTAAGCCCCATAGCTAACAAAGTAGGGCCGATGTCTTTCATCTTTTCATAAGCTTGATATGGTTCGTCTGAGTCGAAACCCTCTTTTACCCATGCATACTGTACCTGTGCTTGCGTTGCTTCTTTGTGCGCAGATTGTATGCCCAATCCAACCGCTTCTTTTGCGTCTAGGTCTTGGACGCTAGACAGCACATCAGCCTCAAATTCTATTAACTTTGTGTCGGCATCTTCTGACGTTGAGACAAACAGCGCACGATGAAATTTTCTACCGTCATCTAGCACAAACAAAAACCGCGCCCGATAGCGGCCAGAGTGGGGTTTCATACTGACAACACTTATATTCGCTACTGGCATCTAAGACCCACCCTCTTTTTCATTTTCTGCATTTTTCACGGCATTAGAACAATGGTGTTCATCCATAGCATGTAACCCTAAACAAAATATTCGGCATAAATTACAATGATGTTTATTTCTACCGAATACTTCAGAAAGCGTTACACCCTTTTCTCCAAACTCATCATCTAAACGAAACAACCAGTTCAACTGCGGGCCGAATTTAAAGTTTACCCACTCATCAAACAAAACCAATTTCAACCAGGTACTATCTGAAATAAGGCTCCGTATGAATTTGAACATGATTAGGTACCATCTAATGCAGTTTTAACTTCATCAATAGCACCTTGAACACCATCTAATTCCGCTTGCAAACGTGCGGTGGTATCTTTGGTGGTGGTTGATTTTGCAATTGAATATTTAAGCCGTTTTGCACGCTGAATTAAACGCACGATATCGGCGGCGGGTTTGGTGCCGGTTGGGGTTATTGTAAAACCTTTATTTTTAGCCATGGTTTTTATTCTCCTAAGATTCTACAAAAACGCCGTTCGCGTTCATGTTGAGGGTGAGTGTGTTGGTGTCGGTAACGGTGACATCATCCGGTGTATCATCTAACAAAGCATGACAACACACCTCATCCGGTGTGGTGCTTGTGCAAACGATAGCGGCATAATGCCCAGTAATTGGACCACCCGCCGCATCAAATGCCGGGTCATTCACATCAAACGTGACATCACCGCCCGAACGAGACCACGTTGGCGTTAGTGGTTGCGCTGCATAACCATTGCCTGATAGTTCATTGGTGGCGGTGGTGGCATCACCCACGGAAGTGGTGGCGATATTTGATGCGACTGTATAAAGCCGCATTTCAAAAACGGAATTATCCATGTCAATGGTGTTATCGCCTTTAAATTCTTTGAACCTGTCGTGTGGTACCCAAGCTAATGCGCCCATTTTTTTATCCTCTGTGATTGTTAAACGTAATCTATTAACCGGCGGCCAATGCTAAATGGTCTGCCAGCGATACCGCATCAACGTGCTGAGCGTGGATTTCAACTTTTCCTATTCTGGCTCCGCTGTTGTTGTTGCTGGTTGCGTTGGTAATTTGTGATAACAACCCACCCGCCGCCACCCGGCTTGTTTTGTTGCTGGTTAGGTTGGGCGGTGCTGGCATGTTAACGTTGCCGCCACCGATAACCCCAAGCTTTTCAAGAACAATCGATACACCGGAAGTAAGCAGGCCAAACGGATTTAACATTTTTAACCAGGGTTTGAAATCGATAAACCATTGTTTGATTTTATCGAAATTATCAATCACCCATCCCACCGCATCCACTACCGCCAAAAGCGGTGTGTATAGAAARTTKGTAATAAAATTGGATTCAATCATTTTTCGCAAACYGGAAAATTTATYGCCCATAAAAGTCATGGCGGTATCCCAGTTTTTATATAACCAAACTGCACCTACTCCCAACGCCACCACGGCGGCTATAATGCCCATCACGGGRSTRAATACCAWTSCMGCACYAAWRGMCAMRSCAATCCATAAACCCTTGAACAGYAAAAGAGTACCGCCCARCATRGTTARMGCSCCAACCGCTRCAATTAACGCAATMACCCCAAGCGTTGCAAAACCAATCACCCTGGTAACGTTGGGAAACATGGTTGWCCASCGCACCAATTTWTCGGTGAAATCCGCCACCATGTTCATTAATGGATTCAACACCACCATCAATTGTTCACCAATTYTKGTTYTWATCGCGGTGAAACCTGAACTCATMCGYTCCCATGAATTKGTCATTTKTAGCGCCATCAATGTGGCRTTTTCCATGCCCTTAATGTTGCTYAATTCTTCCATCGAWKYTTTGAGGTTKKTGGTTTTGCCTGATAACGATAGRATTAATGCWAGYGCCTCTTTGGAGCCAAACGCTTTATGTATAGCGCCTTTTTCCGCTAGGGTATCCAATGCCCCATATTTGCCGCGAATCTTCGCTAGAACCTCTAGCATCGGCAACAATCGCCCATGTGAATCGGTAAACTGTAAACCTAGTGCTTTTTGTGCTTTCYSGGCACCGGCTAAGAAWGCTTTGTATTTAGTYGCGGCCTCTGAACCTGACATGCTGGCACCCAATGTGCCCATGATGGCCATTTGGTTGGCCATKGATACACCRCTTRYKGTKGCCATYTCTCCCARRTTGGAGAATGATTCCGCCATTTTTGAMCCGGTGGTTTTAAAYATTTCAACCGCTTTKGCRGTTTGCCCCGCCACCATTTCCACCCAATTGGATTTKCCCATTTTWATGGCYGTTTTYTCRAAAACGGAATACATGGTGCCCATATAATCGGTGATGGTGGCAACGTTKGATTTTGTGGCTTTAGCGAGTACGGCACTWGCGTTGGTGAACTTTSCMAGTTGATTGCCTWCWAGGCCGCCAATMGCGGATTGTATRTCRTATGAGGCGCGYRCAAAGGCCKCCGCGTTTTCYCCRWATTTAATWGAARAACGYAAYGCGGTRTYTTGWAGRTTTTTTAATACRGWWTYWGTKACWCCAAGGCTTCTAACTTCGCCCAGTGCWGACATCATATCTTTTAYGGGGTTTAGYAACCCCCCAAGCAATCGACCGGCACCGGCTATTCCTGCAATGCCTATGCCYAACTTYAAAAAACCYGAGCTGGTRTGTCTKGTCATGCGGTCAACGTTGCGCATAATTTTRCCGAYMGGGCCGGAAACTTTATCGATMAGGGACACGCTAAATAATAATTTTTCAAGTTTTGATATCATTACCCTGTCCCATTAAAYGCATTACTAATGCCGTTGCCCAATGAAAGTTCAAAGCGKTKCCAGTATTCGTTTTCTAAATACARCGCCTTGCCTAATTCATCATCATCTATCGGTTGGCCCGGAAACCATTTCGCGGCTAACAGTCTTAAACGGTCGTAACCGTTGGCCGCGATTTGTTCCGCTAGGGCTTCCGCTTTTTTACAACAATGTCCAAATCTGGCACATATTCTTCAACCACAAGTTGAACAATTTCCATTTCAGCGCCCGGTGTGTTTCGCATCAAATGAACTAACTGAGTCCGTTTGTCTGTTTCCACGGTGGCGGTTAAGAAATTAAACGCGGGGCCAACCTTTTGCGCGCCCACCTTGTTAACAAAACCATTGTATTCTTCACGGGTAACATTGAATGTGTAATCAATGCCACTAATGCATAATACAATTGCCTGTTTGTTTTTATCTTCCGTTTCTGTTCTTTCTTCTGTTTCTTTGTTCTTCTCCATTTTCCCGCTCCGCGTGCTGTTGTTGTAAAAGCTTATATTTAGCTTTTAGTGTTGTGAAATCTTCGCGGCCTTGTTCCCGCAAATCCCGCTTTCGCTTAAAATACAAATCAGTCCAATAGGTGGCAAAGATTGACGTAATACCAAAAATGGTTAGCCAATCGCTAAGTTCCCAACCTGCAACAATCCCAATTAATGATGTGATATAAGCTATTAACCCGGTGATGTTGTCTTGCATTTTAAATTCCCAGTTTTCATGGATTATTTTCAATTGCCCGATCACTTCACGGGATTAAAATTAAATGCATCTTTCTCTTTGCTGCCCATGGATGAACCAAAGAAAAAGCTAATTATCTGTAACCGCTCTTGCCATAACGACGAAATACTACCGCCAATGAGATTGCCAAGCGCCACCGCTATAATGGGGTTTGTGATAAAGTGCGCAACCGCAAGGTTTGCGATAAGCAGCAACAACACCGCCC
>JAESRW010000320.1 GCA_016764395.1 Flavobacteriales bacterium | reverse complement strand
GCCGTTTACCTATTTGTGGGACGATCCAAATAGCCAAACAACTGCGATTGCAGGGTCGCTTTGTCCTGGACCTTATTCTGTAACTGTTGAAGATGCAAATGGATGTACCACTTCAGGTACCGGAACAGTGGGGTCTACAATCGGTATTTTAGATCAATCAATCGATGCTGGATTTGTTCTCTATCCTAACCCAACAACAGATGTGATTTGGATTGAGCATAGTGGGGCCAACCTCGAGTGGAACTTGATTGTCTATGACTTCACAGGGAAAGTAATTCTGACCAAAACTCAGATTACCAATGCCTCGATTTCGATTAGCCTTGGCGAAATGCCAAGCGGAATTTACATGGCGAAGATAACTTCATCGAATGGGCTTGTGTCAGCACATAAAATAATTTTAGAATAAGATTTATTAATAACCACTTTCATCCGCCATTTTCCCTGGCGGATTCCAACACTATCAACAATGAGTACGTTTTCAAATAACATTCAATCATCAGCATCGGTTTGCTATTCAATGATCAGAAGAATGACCGTCAAAGGCATGTTCCTTTCAACAATGCTCACAGGTGCAATATTGTTCTCATCTTCTGATGCGAGAGCAACACATGCGTCAGGAGCAGATATATCCTATCAATGTCTTGGTGGTAATGATTCTTTTAGAATAGAGCTTAAGTTTTACCGGGCTTGTTCTGGTATCGCCGCTCCTCCCAGTGTAACAGTGAATGTACGATCTACCATATGTGGTGAAAATTTTAATATCACTGCATTTCAAGATGGTCCTGGCGTAGAAATCATCCCTTATTGCCTGGCTTTTCAACCTACGGAATGTGGAGGTGGTCCTTCTTCGAGAAATTCAAGAGAACAATACACCTATGTAGATACGCTAGTTCTTCCACAACTCTGTTCTGACTGGGTTTTCAGCTACTCTGTTTGCTGCCGAAACGGCGGCGCCCCCCCAGATGGCATTACAAATATTGTTAGTCCAGGTTTCGAAGAAATCTACGTTGAGGCAGCTTTGAATAATAATCTTGTTCCTTGCAACAGTTCACCTTTCTTCACCAATCCTCCTGCCCCATTTGTATATACAGGTGCAACGGTGTGCTATAACAACGGAGCAGTTGACCTGGATGGTGATTCCCTGGCTTACACGTTGATTACGCCTAAAACTGGTCCTCTACCTGCAAACGAAGTAACCTATAATTTTCCTTTTACGAATACACAGCCTTTAAGCTCAACGCCTGCGGTWACMATGGATCCWGCWACAGGAGATATWTGTATGACACCAACTGTTGGAAGTGAGGTTACAGTGMTGGCTGTGCTTGTTGAAGAATACAGATTCGGAACTTTAATCGGTAGTGTTATTAGGGATATTCAAGTAAATGTCATTCCACCTCCAGACACGGATCTATTGCCCGTAACTGATGGAATTGATGGTTCGGGGGTTTATGCCAAGACGATTCCAGCCGGTTGCTTATTCACGTTCAACACGGCTGGGTCAGATCTGGACGTTGGGCAACTTCTTGATTTTAGTTCCAATGTCGGAACTGCCATCCCAGCAGCATCTTTTGCAATTGGTGGGAATTTGACAGTCTCCCCCACTGGCACATTCACCTGGATTCCCAGTACAGGAGATATAAGTAACACACCGCACTGCTTTGTAACAGAGCTGAGAGATGACGCCTGTCCTGTGAATGGTTCAGAAATAAAAGCGTGGTGCTTTAAAGTAGTCGATTACACCGCTAATTTTACGAGTACTGCGCCTGCCTGCATCGGTGATAGCGTAAATTTCTACAGCCAGTATAGCTATTCTGGATTCAGTTACGACTGGGACTTTGGTGCCGGTTCAATCGCTACTCTGGATATGGATACTTCTCAGAATCCAGTTGGAGTAACTTACGCAACTGCTGGAGCGAAGACAGTAGTGTTAACCATTACAAGTCCAACAGGATGTATTGTAACAGACACCAATGTCATTACGATCAATCCGATTCCTTCAGCAGCTTTCTCTACTACAGGTGCTACCATGTCTAAATGTGCGGGTGATACCGTTTCATTTACCAACTTAGGCACTGGCGGACCGGGAGTATCTCATGCATGGGACTTCGGCTTACTCGGTTTTCCAGCGTCGTCTAACATTGAAACACCAGCACCGATTATATATCTAGCTGATGGCCCAATAACGGCTACACATACGGTCACCAATCAATTTGGATGTATGGCCTCTGCTACGGTCAGCTTTACAATCAACGAGATGCCTGTAGCTGATTTCTCAACCAATGCACCAGGTTGTACAGGCACCAATTATTCTGTAGACTTTGTCAATACGGGAACTACTGGAGCCACCTATTTCTGGAATTTGGGTGCAGGAGCAACACCAGCTACTTCGATAGCGGTGAATCCTACTGGAGTCACTTATTCCACTGCTGGTGGAGACATCAAAACAGTATACCTTATTACTACGCTGGGTTCCTGTTCTGATTCTATGGCCCAGACCATCAACGTATTTGAAACTCCTGTGCCATCTTTTACTTCATCTGGAACTTCAATCTCCAAATGCGAAGGAGATACGGTGAGCTTCAATTATACAGGTACTACCGGAACAGGATGGACCTATGATTGGGATTTTGGGGTGATCGCACTTCCTTCAAGTTCAAATGCACAAAACCCATCTGAGGTAGTTTACTTTGGAGCAACCACCAAAACGGTTACCCTTACGGTAACCAATGGGACGTGTTCGGACACCACATCTGTGAGTTTTGCCGTAAATCAAATGCCGGTGGCAGACTTTGCTACTAATGCTCCATCATGTACGGGTGATTCTGCCTTTTTCATTAACACGGGTACAACAGGTGCAACTGGATATCAATGGAGCTTTGGTGGAGGCGCTACACCAGGAACTTCTTCATTAGAAACTCCTGCGGTGGTGCTCTACGATACCACAGGTGGAGACATTAAAACCATACAACTCATTACAACCCTTGGCGGATGTGTGGATAGCGTAAGCAAGACAATCAATATTACCGAGACGCCTGCCCCTGCATTCGTGCATGATGCATCACCAGATGCATGTGAGGGAGCAACCGTATTGTTCAGATACTCTGGAACAACGGATCCGGGTTGGACCTATTCATGGGATTTTGGTAACGGAGCTACTCCGGCTACTTCAACTTCTGCGGATTCAATCGAAGTTACCTACATGGGTACGGGAACAAAAACAGTGACTTTGACTGTTACTGGAGTTTGTTCTGCCTCTACGGCTAGCAGTTCGGTAGTTATCGTACCAACTCCTATTGCGAATTTCAGCAGTACTGCCCCATCTTGTACAGGTGACTCAGTCGATTTCATGAATACTGGAACTACTGGAGCAGCATATGCCTGGACATTCGGTACGGGATCGTTTCCTGCAAGTTCTGCTGTTGAGAGTCCGGCTGACATTGTCTACTCTTCAGAAGGTATCATAAGTGTGATGCTGGTTACAACACTTGGCTCTTGTACGGATACAAGTACACAGACTATCAATCTAACGGAAACTCCAGCACCTTTATTTACCAATAACTCGCCGCAATGTGAAGGGGATTTGATTACTTTCCTTTATACCGGAACATCAGGACTGGGATGGACCTATGCTTGGGATTTTGGATCGGGAGCTTCTCCGGCCAATGCTTCTGCGGATTCAGCAGCAACAACAATGTATACAGGTGCTGGTAATAAGACAGTGAACCTAACAGTGACCAACGATCTGTGTTCAAGCACTTTCATTGACAATGCTGTTTCAGTCGATGCTGCTCCGGTTGCTTCGTTTACTTCTACGGCACCCTCTTGTACCGGTGATACAGTAGATTTTTCGAATACGGGTACCAGTGGTGCTACTTATGCATGGACCCTTGGAACAGGTGCTACTCCTGCTACATCAACAGCAGTGAATCCAACGGGTGTTACCTATATTGGAGCTGCTTTGATTCAGGTGCAGCTGGTAACTACATTGGGCACGTGTACTGACACAAGTACCATGACCATCAATATCACTGAAACTCCAGCTCCTCTATTTACCAATGATGGGCCTAAGTGTGAGGGTGATCCTATGACCTTCGCCTACAGTGGAAGTATAGGTATTGGTTGGACATACGCATGGGATTTAGGAGCTGGTTCTGCACCGCCTACTGCCACAGCGGATTCTATCGTCTCAGTAGTATACACAGGTGCTGGTAACAAAACAGTAACCTTGACAGTAACCAACGATATCTGTGCAAGTACTTCGGTTGACAATACAATCTTAATCAATGAGAGCCCGATGGCCTCGCTCACATCTACGGCTCCTGCCTGTACTGGTGATTCAGTAGACTTCACAAACACAGGTACCACGGCTGGTTCATGGGCATACTCTTGGAGTTTTGGTCCAGGAGCTACTCCATCGACTTCAACGGATGAAAATCCAATTGATATCATTTACTCAACTGATGGAACCAAGCTGGTAACACTCATCATTGGCAATACCATGTGTGCCGATACCGTCGTACAAGCTATTGATATAAACCTCAGACCGACGGCTACTTTTAACTCAACTGCTACTCAATGTGCCGGTGTTGGTATCAACTTTGGCAATACTGGATCGAGCGGTACCGTGTGGTCGTACCTTTGGGACTTTGGTGGTAATGCAACACCCTCGACATCGAATGCTGAAAACCCAACGGGAATTGTTTTCGCTGCAGGAGGAACCCAAACAGTCTCGTTCACGGTATCTGACCAAAACTGCTTCGAAACCCTTACCAACACAATTACTATTGATACCCTTCCAGCTGTAGATGCCGGACTGGATACCACTATTTGTGCCGATCAGAGTGTTCAGATTGGAAGTGGCAATGTTGCCCAAATAACCTATAGCTGGTTCCCGTCTGACGCGAGCATCATTAGCAATGCTACGGTTTCGGATCCAACAGCAACTCCTATTGCACCGGTTACAACTTATATTCTCACTATAACTGATACAAACGGATGCACAAACATGGACTCGGTTATCGTCACAATGCTCAATTCTGCAGTAGTTGACGCAGGAGCAGACGTGGAAATTTGCTGGGGAGATACAGTTCAAATAGGATTGGGATTAATTGAAGGTCAGACGTACTCTTGGTCACCTTCTCCAACGTTGGACAATCCTTCAGTTGCAAATCCAATGGCTTTCCCCTTGGTCACTACTACTTATACCGTAAGTGTGAGCTTTGAGAATTGCCCGATTGTAACGGATAATGTGTTGGCCATTGTCAATCCTTTGCCCAACGCAAAAGCAACTGACTACCTGTTGCGAGATACTGCGGCCATTACGTTAGGTGGATCTATTCAGTTGGTTGCCACGGGAGGTATTCAATATGAATGGGCTCCAGAGGCTGGATTGAGCAACGCAGGATTATTCAACCCCGTTGCATCGCCAGATTCTACAACTAATTATATTGTTACGGTAACGGATATCTTCGGTTGTGTAAATACTGATACAGTCAGAGTTGAAGTTGATTCTCTGAACTTCTTTGTCCCAACAGCATTCACACCAGATGGAAACGGATTTA